>NZ_SGTV01000046.1:0-18482 GCF_005435035.1 Halorubrum sp. SD690R
AACAGGCCGCTCGGACCTACGGCTTCCTCCGGTCACTGAACCTTACTGGGGCACCGATCCACAGTCTCGTGGACTGTATCGCTGTCAATGTATTCCGCTAGTTCCGCCAGTCTACCGAAGAGCGTTCCGAGTTCGCTCGCAGCTTCATCGGTGACACGCTGATCTGATTCGTAAACCGGACCCTGAACGCCGGTCATGTACACGATGATCCGCCAGTTTGTGCTTCCCTCCTTGATCGTTGGGAGAAGCTTGTATGAGAACGGACCTTCCGTCTCGGTAAACGTCGAGAGTGCCTCCATCTCCTTGCTCACGTTGGGCGAGTCCTCGACGAGTTCAACGTTATTCAGCTCTGCCTGTTCTCCGTTACCGCCGTTTGTCTCATTGGGTGACATACAAGGGGTGGTAGTCCCCCTACCCATATATAATTTCGGGTAAAATTATACGAAATAAATGATCGAGGTAGCATACAGGGGAATATGATCATCTAGATCGTCACTAACCCGGAGATCAGCCAAATTCTGTATTGAGTAGTATCAGATCAGTAAATAACCAGGATCCAAAGATCACCTACTTCCTAGACTGGCGAGTAATCACGTACACAGGTTCAGTATCCTCACTACCACTACCCCCCGTCCGGAGTTTTTCACCTACCCCGCTAGAAGCGGCTCTAAGCAATTTTCCGCAAATACGGTAAGGACGGTAGGGGAAGTACAGGCGTGTTTCAGGCGGCTTCCAGGCCGCTGTCAGGCAAGGGTATAGCGTGGGTTATAGCTGGCATCCCATCCGCTTTTCGCCTGTCACACCATGCGGATGTTATGGCCGACACGTCGCTTCCAGTGTACGAGTGGGAGGATCCGGAGAAGTACGAGCTGCTTGCTTGGGTGAAGGCGTCTGATCGACGTGTTGATGTCCTCACTACTTTATCTGAGGCTCCGAAGAACACGAATGACTTTGCTGATGCTTGGGGGGTTGAACTCGAAACTGTGCGGTATCACTTGAAGCAATTACAACACGGCGGGCCTAGTGGGGAGCTTCCAGCACTGGTTCGAGTACTGACTCCGGATAGACGGCAGTATCGTCTGTACGGACTTACTGAGATCGGCGAGGATGTTGTTGAATTTCTATGATTCAAGATATGTCTAAGTCTTCCTACGTCGTTGTTTAGAATGAATTTGTACGCTCAAATTTTATTGGAATAAATACAACGAGACAATTCTACTCCCGAGGTCAAATTGTTAAAATGTGTAGGTGAATCGTTAGGAAATTCGTCAACCAGAGAATACAACTCCTTGCCCTACATCGGCCAAACCATGCCAGAACATTATGAGGAGAGCTCCCTGGATATTGGAGCTAATCGATGGTATGCGGCGCGTTTCTTCCGATCTTACTATGATCAAGAAAAAGACTGGGGAGCAGTCAAGCAGCCGCATGAAACAACAGCAGCGATCACAGAATCTCTGATTGATGCGTTTCTCGACGAGCAGGTGTTTGGCGATCCCGAACTCACTGCGCTTCAGTCGTTGGTACAGACGTCGGGTACGATCGGGATCGAGAAAACTGGTGAGCGGATTCAGGAAACACGACTAAGCGCTGAACGGAAGGAGACGATCGTCTCTCAAATTGAGTCAGCCGACACAGTCGGAATCGTCGGTGGGACTGCGTACCGAGCAACTGTTCCCGACGAGGAGACTGAAGCCACACTCTTAGAGATTTTCAGTACACTTCGAGACAAAACAGTAACAGTAGAAGCTCGAGATACAGCGGTCAAAGAGTTGCTTGCGTTAGATCTTGGCAACGTTGGGCTCGGAACTACATCGCCTGTTCTGTGTTTGCTCTTTCCGACGAGATATCCAATTGTCAATGCCCAAACTGAAACAACACTTGCGGCATGTCTGGGGCGGAAAATTCCATCTACAAGTTCCGAATATTTCGCGACTGTCGACCTGTTCACCGAAGTACGTGATGAGCTTGGCTTCCGCGAGCACTTTCGACACCTCGATAACTTCTGCTACTGGGCAAATAGCCAGACAGAAATTGTCGACTGGCTGAACGCTCACAACATTTCTGATCGGGTTGCGTTGGTTGCTGACGTCGACGCTGGGGCTGATGACCCTGAGTCAGCGTGGGCGGCATGGCAAGATAATGCCGTGTGGACAACACCGGATTCAGCGGTGGCCGCTTCCTCTCAGGAGAATAGTTCATCTACTGGAATCTCACCGGGAACGCTACTGGTCGCAGTATACGACGATCACGTACTTGGGATCGGAGTTACGGACTCAACAGCGAAGGCGGTAGAAAGTACGGACACAGGCAGTTTAGAAAATACACAGGTCCCCGTTGAATGGTGTTTAACATTCAGTGAAGCTCCACAGACACTCAGCGATCTTGGGATCAAAATTGAAAACGCAGATGCTGGAGCCCCAGATCAGATCCGTAGCTTCGAGAAGCTTCGATGGCAGCTTCTACAGCAGGAGGTTGCGTCACCAGCAGAATTGTTCACGATCGAGACAGTCGTCGCACATACCCGCGCAGATAGTATAGAAGACAGGGATATTGACGCAACGGACAAGAGTGACACTACCGGTGGAGAGTCAGGTGGCACACCAACGCAGATCGATCGATCAGAAACTGATACCCCCCGAGTCTGGATAGAAAAAAGCGATCACAGCCGTCCAGACCGATCCGAAGACGGCTGGGGTGTCGGTGAGGCACTGTGGTGCCCCCAGAGGAAGACGAACGGTACTCAGTCGGTGTACTCCACAAAGATGGAGGAAATAATGCCTGGAGACATCGTTCTCCTCTTGGATCAAGACGAACGGGCGTTCACAGGGTTCGCCCGTGCAGCTAGCCAGTGCCGGGAAAGCTACTGTCTTGAAGGGACCAGTTGGGACGAAGATGGTGTCAGCGAAATGGGACTTGAACCGGGGCAGAGGGATGCTTACAAAATTGAGCTTGAGGCCTACCATGAATTTGCGACTCACCTTCCAGTCAATGATGTTCTCAACACAACCTACGAGGATCGTCTCTATCCGCTAGCAGACGGAGATGAATACAATGTCGTCTTTAATCGAAATCTCAACCTGAATCAGGGAGCGTATCTAACTGATGCGCCCAATTCATTCACTGCGGTGATCAACGATGCTCTCGCCGCAGCCGACCTCACCCAGCTGCCCTTGAACATTGATAAAGAAGATGATGACACTAACACCGAGACCTCAGCAGACCGACTCGAGGCAGCTGCTAGTGGGCTTGAGCACGTTTCTTTCTCGATCCCCTCGCATCTCTACTACGATGATGCCGACCGGATTCGCCGCCAGATCGAGGCAGCTCTCAACTCTGGAAAAAGTATCATCTTCACTGGTCCGCCTGGAACAGGTAAAACTGAGCTGGCGACGGCACTTGGTGCGACCGGCGCAACACAGGACGCGGTTGATGATTTCGTGTTTACGACCGCGACTGCCGACTGGAGCAGCTTTGATACGATCGGCGGCCACGTTCCTGCGGCGAACGGTGATGGAATCGAGTTCCAGCCTCGGATCTTCCTAAACTGTTTCCGTGAGGATAGCTCAAGTGGTGGAGATCCAGGTCAGATCGTAAACAAGTGGCTCGTCATCGACGAGATCAACAGGTCTGACATCGACAAAGCATTTGGCCAGCTATTCTCTGTACTGTCTGGCGATTCCGTTGAACTGCCGTACGAACGCACGAATCAGGTCGAGATTCGGTGGGTTGACGAGACAACTAGTATTGATACGATCGCCGCAAACCCAGACATATTCCCGGTAACTCCCGCCTGGCGGCTTATTGGGACGATGAATACACACGACAAGGCGTCACTGTACGAGATGTCCTACGCATTTATGCGGCGATTCAGCTTTATTCATATCCCGGTTCCGGAGCTCGAGACTGACGAGGGAATCCGCACAGAGCTATTGAGTCCGGCCAAGACAGAAAACTTCGCAACAGCGTGGGAGATGGAATCACTATTAGGCACTGACGATCTGTATCAGGAAATTGCCGTACTCTGGTATCAGATTAACCAGCACCGCAAGATCGGGCCGTCGATCATCATGGATATTCTGAGGTATGTCGACGCGTACGACGCTACATACCGAGAGGATGCCCTGACCGACGCGGTGGTCTCACTAGTATACCCACAGCTCGAAGGGATGCGTCCGGATGCGCTTCGTAAGCTGCTCGGCTCGCTCACTGACGGAGAAGCCACGACTGACGGCGAGACGATTGCCCCCAGCGTCGATGAGCAAGAGCTGTTGGATCGGGGAGAAGACTTCTTCGGGATGCCGTTGCGAGACGACGATGGCTAAGACACCCCCCCAGACGCTCGTCGAGGAGACTGCCGAGGAGTTAGTGACGTTCCTCCGAAACGGCGGAATTAACGAGCGAGAGCTTACTTCCACGTTAGATTTCACTGATCTCGCGATCAACGAGTTCCGCCGACTCAAGCGGATCCATTTCGTGTTATCTGATCCTGTCATCAAGTTCGTTAACTCGCTCCCGCGGAACGTCCGCCGCATCAAAACCGAAACAACACGATCACGCGATGTGATGCGGGGAGAAGTCGAAGGGAAAATTGACTGGGGAGAAACGACGAAGCTTCGGAACTCCCAAAGCTACGGCGATCGCACACTGTTTGTCTGTGAAACACCGTACTCAGAGTACGATATCCCGGAGAATCTCGTACTGAAACAATTACTCGCCGTCATCTATGAGACAATTACTGATGACGTCGCTCGGATTGATTATGCGTGGCGCACTGAGCGGTGGGATGATTCACTAATCAATGATCTCACTCGTGTCGTCGAGCGGAACGTCCATATCAACCGAATTCGGAATGCCGATACCATCGATCTCCGGCAGCGTGATCTGAATGCTGCGCGACAGTCACGCCGCGCTCTCTATCGCGAGGCGTATGAGCTATACAGTCGGTACGACCGGCTCATGGCCAACGAATTTAGTAACGAGGCTGTCCAGCAGTTATTAACCGAGACGCTTGTGGATCCGGATAACGATCCGACGTTGTTTGAGTTATTTTGCGTGTTTAAGCTCATTCGGGTACTGCGTACCGAGTACGACGAACTACAGATCCAACCAGTACAAAACGGCGGCGAGGCAATCGCACGGATGGAATCGTCGAGACGAGAAATATCCGTATACACAGACAATACAGGGACACTCACCCTCCGAGAAATGATTGATGACGTTACGCCACCGCTCCCGCCGTACCTCCAACGGGCTAGGCAGGTAATCGATGCTCACCAAAGGGCAGCGAACGAAGCATTCGGTACTGAGCCCGGTCGTGAATTGTATCAGGGACGTCCAGATATCATCGTGGAGATATACGACACAACAGATGGTACCAAGCAGCTTGACCGACTACTACTCGGCGAAATAAAGTACACTGATCAGACACAAACGGCATCTCGTGGACTAAAACAGCTTCTTGAGTACATGACCTATGCCCGTGAACAGGACGACGGTACTACATATTTTGTAGAGACAGACGTCAATCTCGATGGGTTACTCTTTGTTGATACGCTTGAGGCGACCCAGCCGTCCCGCAAGGATCTCACGATAGTAACAACAGATGATCTTCGAGGCGAATCCATTCTATCCAGTTCGTTCTATCCCCCGAGTTGATACAGAGTTCATCGACTTCTGTGTACGAAAACGACCGTTATCGTACAGGCTGTACGAAATAGGGTCTATTTATAAATAGTTTTGCTGTCACGAATTGGCTCGGGTGATATACATTCTGTCACCAAATTATACTCAATTACAAGAAATGATAAAATGGACAACGAGAATAAGTATGAAGATTTGATTGGCGAATAATATGGCTCAATCGGAGGATGATCCTATGGATGGTTGGGACCCAGAGATGCTGTGGGAAAATTGGACGCAAAGAGGTGGCAAGAACGAGTGTGCGGATTGTCCAGCTCACTGGTCAAACCGTGATGATTTAGATGGTTCTCCTGACACAAGAACTGGCTCTAATGGGATACAGCCGTTTTTCGGCTACGGAGATCTTCAGGATGTTGAGGTGGTTATAATGGGTGAAGAGCCAGGAACTCTAAAATCGGATCGTTCACGGGCAGATCGCACAGGCAATTCGTTCTACGATGCTAGAGATCCTAATGTGAAGAACGTAGCAGTTGGTTCTGAAAGCCTCGATAAGGCACATCTATTATTCGATGTAGTGGCAGACAATTTTAACACTTACTGGACACAAGCGAAAAAATGTAATGAGCTGGAAGATACCGAGCTGAATACAATTGCTGAGAATCAATGTGTTGGTAAAAATGGGTCTTGTGGATATCTCAGGAGAGAAATCGAATCGGTTGATCCTCGATACGTTATCACTCTAGGAAAAGATACTCACAAGCACCTTTCCTCGGTATTCGACATTGAACCACCGTGGAATAACTGGGCTAAGGAAATCGCATATGGGTCAGGTCCTGCGGGTATTCGGATATTGGAAGCAGATGATGTACCATTTTCTTTCATACCGCTTGGACACCCCTCACACAATATCCATGGAGATACGAACGAAGTACTCAATTTAGAGGGAAAAGACGAGTTGACAGCCACAGAGCGATATTACCAATTAGCAGGAGAAGAGTTAGTCAAAGTAGACAATAAGAGAAATTAAATTCAATATAGCTTCTCTCGTTCAAGACATCTGGAGATGGTACTGCGAGAGGTATTCAGCTCATGAGCGGCTTTTCGTTTGGACAGCTCTTCTTTCTGTACCATATCTAGCACAGCACACACTTGGTCGTAGTTCTCTCCCTCAATCAGTTGTCCATCATCCTTCTCAAACCCAAGCGGAGGGCGACCGTGGTGATAGTCATCTACTTTTTGTCGAGCTGCTATTCCTTCTTTCGTATTCATTTGCTTTACCCTTGCCTGCCACTCAGCAAACGCTCCGAGCATCTGCATCTGGAGCCGGTTCATCGGCTGCTCTTTTCCGTCCCCAAATGAGAGGCTATCTCGAACAAAGTGGATCGCTACATCATTGTCAGTAATTCTGGAAACAGTCCGTTCGAGATCTTGGAGTGAACGTGCTAGTCTTGAGATCTCGTGGACTACAACGTGCTCAACATCTCCACCTTCCAGTGTCTCCATCATGTCTCGATATCCTGACCGAGACGTATCCGTACCAGTTGATTTGTCTCGGAATATCTGGAGATCGCTAAGCTCTGTATCTAGCTTCTCTTCTGCGTAAGACTGTACACTCTGTAACTGTCTCTCTAGGTTCTGCTCTTCAGTAGAAACCCGGACATAGCAGGCGGTTGACATCGGCCTGAGTGTGGGGTTATGGAATATAACTGTAGGGGTGTTGTGCGTGCTTAGAACGGCGAGAAAAGCACGTGAAGGGCATGGATTTGAAGCCAGGCCGTACCGTAGCTATCACAAAAACCGCTTCTATAGCCACACACGCCGGATTTAGGGAAGTGATTTTCAACGAACAAACTCTGCCGGCTCTGTTGAAATCCTCAACTAGTGATGTGTTCTCAGCGCCCTGTTGAATACAGAGCGCATATGTTACACAATGACTGCGACGGTTGGGGACACCGACGCCGAACTCCCGTGTTGGCCGTGCTACCTGGTCTAGTTTAATATCCTGAACATGAGTGCCGGCGAGAAGTAGGTGAGCGGCTGGCGTAATTTAAAGTATCCGCACAGGGATTCCGGGAATACGCGCGATGTCACGAACAGTAATTTTCTGGTCACGCACGGGGTATGACTGACCAACCCGAGGAGTTCGACGGTGAAGTGCCGGAAAATCGGTGTGGATATACATATCCTGAAGACTTCGACGCTGAACAAGACCCGTATCCAGACCAGCAGAATAGCTGTATTCGGGAGCCATTACCAGATACTGAGCGCTGTGCTGTCCACGCTGACCCAGCTGAGACAGAACAGAAGGCTGAGCAATTAAAACGCGCTGACTCGTTCGGCGACTCGTTGGATGGCGCAATTCTCCCCGCCCTATTGGCAGACAGTGTGGACTTTTCAGATATCTCTCTGCTGAGGGGGGCTGACTTATCAAAGGCTGATATGTCCGGTGAGGGCTTGTTCGGTGTCGATTTGTCAGGGGCTGAGCTGATGAGTGCTAATCTGTCAAAGGCTAACCTAAGAAAGGCTGACCTGTCCGGAGCTGTCCTAATCGGTGCTAATATGTCAAAAGCTAATTTATCACCTACCCCTTACGGCGAGACTGCCGATCTTTCAGCAGCTAATCTGGCGGATACCAACCTATCGGAGGCTTTTTTAAAGAAGGTTAACCTGTCAGGTGCTAACTTAGACTATGCCGACTTACCAGGAGCTGACCTAAGAGGAGCAGATCTTCGGGAGGTGGATTTTAGAAGAGCCGACCTGTCGGAAGCTATCCTGTCTGGTGCTAACCTCTCTGAAGCGAATTTAGAACAAGCGACGTTAATTGAAGTAAATCTGTTTGACTCCTGCCTTACGAAGGTCACACCATATGGCGCTCGGATAGAAGCTGTTCAAATTAATAATGGGACTATATTCAATTCAGAAACTTCGGAGTATAAAAGTTGGAAGCATTCCCTTCCATTCTTTTCCTGCCCGCCACGGTGTGGCTACGACCCACAAGTAGAGCAACCAAAGGACTTCGCTGACACTGACCGCGAGACATTGTTGACGAAAGCAGCTGATACGTATCGAAAGTTTGGGGAACTGGCTCGCCAGAACACGCAACCATCGCGGCAGAGCTTGATGTTCGTGTTGCGCCAAGATATGCAGCGCATTCGACACCGCGAACGGGGCGAGTATACTGAGTGGTTTACTAATAGTTTGTTCCGGGTCATTTTCAAGTATGGCGAGAGTTTCGCTCGTGTCTTGCTGACTGCGGCAGTAATCATTCTGACCTTCGCTGGGGTATACTGGCAAGCGGATCTGATTATCAGTAACCCGAACGCGGCACAGTCTCAAAAACAATTTATTTCTGACCCGGTTGATGCAATATATTTCAGCACGCTCACGTTCACTACACTCGGGTTGGGAGACTTCCAGCCGGCAGCAGCATCACAACTCGGACGTGGAATGGTACTGCTTCAGGCAGTGCTGGGTGCAGTCCTGATCGCGACGTTCGTGTTCGTGCTGGGCCGGCGGGCTGCGCGCTGATTGTGGCAACCCGGCTGCCGCCTGCCGATGATCTCTCCTCCTCACTCTGAATTATAATAATCTATCCACCCTCAAAATGTGTCATGCCGTCCGGCAAACGTCGTAGTTTACGGTAAATCCCGACGCTGATTCACCCCGTAAATTCTCGAAACTAGTGCTGATTTTATGCTCTGTATCTCGCACGCCGATCCTATCAGTTCTTAAGGATTTTAACAGAGCAACTCTGCCAAATATAATAACCAATGGCTCTCTTAGAGAGGTAAGGAATTCACCCATGACAGACATCGACAACCTAGCCATCAAAGCGAGCGGATCAGCTCATTGTTTCAACGACCGCGAGCTGGCTGACGAGCACTATATATTCCGCAAGAAGATCGGCTCAGCCGATCACGTCAATCAGGAAACGTCGGTGATGGTCGAATATCTAGAGGATGACGAGCTAATTATCGCTGGACAGCGACTCCCAGGAGCTTCTGGCTACTATCAAAATTATCCCGATGTCGTGGAAGAGAATGAGAAGTACCAAGCTAGACACAACGCTGCGCGAGATCGGATCAACAGAGCACTCAGCATTCTTGAAGAATATGACCCTAAGACATACACTGAGGAAACCTACTCAGGGAACAAGGTCCTCTCAGCGATATACATCAGAGTACCCCAAGACAAACGAGAGGAAGCAGTAGTACAGTTCTGGATTATGCTCAATTACCTCCGGAAGGACTACTACTCGTTTCTCCGGGAGTGGGAACCAGATAAATTGGAAGAAACACTTGTAGAAGACGAACTGTTTGAGCATCCAATAAGTAATATAATGGAAAAACAATTACTCGTCTCTAGAATTCAAGAACATGGTTAAGGAAGCTGCGAGTGAAACAGGATTCAATTTTGAATTATACTCAAAAATGATCCGTCCATATTCTGATCCAGTCGCTAGTACACTTTTATTGGTTTTTGATTCTCTGACCGAGTTTGACGAGGATGAAGCCCGTGAAGAGGCGAAAGAGATGGCTACTGAACATTTCCAACAGAAATTCGCTGAACGAATGTTAGTGTACCCATTTTGTTCTATGATTTCTTTATTGCTTGTAGGACTAGTCGATGTTTTTCAGTGTGGTGCCCTTACAAATCAAATATACGGCTTAGTAGTTGATTTCTTAGGAGCAATTATTCTTGGGCGAGGACTCCTCATGGGTGGGGTAGCAATCGGAGCAGTTTCGGGAACACGATGGGGGTATAATCCATTGTTGATTAAGTCCATGGCTAAAGACTCAGTTGATGGCGTTTTGGGGATCACAATAATCTTGATTGGAATCCTCCTCCAAATTATTGCGCTTGGAAAAATCTATCCTGATCTGCCGATTTGGGCAGGTGCCATCTGTTAAATATGTATGCTTGTACTGAACAATTCACGAGTCCCCCTGTACCGATCTTGACCAAGGTGAGATTCATCAACTACTGATGGTTGAAACAGAGCCTGGACCAATAGAGAGATATCTGAATATTAGATATGATCAGACACGCTCAACCGTTTTACAGGTTATCACAGCATCTTCAGTTTGTGCCAACGTGCTCTCAACTGTTTCAATAAGCCCCAACACCTGCTCATTAACAAGATCGTTCGGTCCACCGTGATGCTGTATTTGGATCGTGTCCTCTTGCGCAACCAGATCAGCTACCCAGGGTAACGACTCCTCAATTGAATTAAGCTGATACTCAGATGCTATTTCCTCAGAATACCCGATCTCAATGAGGATAGTAACTACCACATCAGCATCAGCCAACGGGCGAGGGACACGGTTCTCAATCGTCGTTCGAGCATCAATACCCGTGTTGATGACTCGCCGATCTTCTACTCCTAACAATCGAGCATAGCTATCTACAAACTCCAAATACTGATTCAGTGAGAGCCGATCTGTATCTAGCTCCGCTTTCATTACGTCACCAAAGAGATCCGGTTGTACCGGGTGTGGATCGAAGCTGAACGCATCAACAGGAAGATGCTCTTCTGCCGCTTGTCGAAACTCATCAGTGCGATCCGGAGACATCCCTCCCGAGATTGTGGGAAAAGGTACTGCCGTGTACTCCTTGACTGTCAGAAGACAGTCGATCGATAACATCGGTCGAGGACCACCAAACGGGCCACGGGTCATAGGTCGACCCTGAGCAGGGGTATAGGGTATATAAGTAGAGGGTTGAATACTATTTCAATTCTAACGCCGCTGTAGCCGTTCTAAGACGGCTCGATGCTTACCCCGTGGGAACCACGGTAAGCGGTTGAGACGAAGTGACTGCCGCATATAGGCGGGTTTCTGTTGACTACAGGTGTATCAAGGCGGTATAGCCTGTGGGGAGAATTCTTTTGCTGTATCGGGTTCCTAGAGTATGTTGAGATAGCTATGCGTTCTAAAAACTTGGTATGTGAGACTCTGCTGTGATGAGTTCTAACTACTACGATGTATTGGATATCTCAGAAGATTCATCCCGCTCAGAAATTAGGGAGGCATATCGTGGTCTTGTTAAGGAGTATCATCCAGATGTAAGTAACCACCCTGATGCTCATATCAGATTTCAACAGATCAAAGAAGCTTATGAGGTTTTGAATCACCAAACGAAACAGCAAAGATACGACCGCCTCACTCATGATGAGTTCGTTAGTAAGTACGGCGGATACTCTTCGGATGAATTAGAACAGACTGTTGAGACTCAGTCGACAAAACACAATTTCACAGGAAAACGTTCTCAAACAGAACCTGATTCAGAGACTACCACAGACTCTAATCCTACAGATTCGGCCTCTAAATCCTCTAGCACCTCTAAATCCCCAAATTCTGCTGAAGAATCAGGTTCCAGCAGATCTCTTGGTAGAGTCCTGCTCAACTGGATTATCCAAGGACGAACGAGCGAGAATAGTGGAGGTATAGTGTATATAACGAGAGTAACAATTTTCTTTCTTATACTCTACGCAGTCTTTGAGATTATTGGATTCCCTACTTGGGAATCAATCTCGTCTATGATACTCCCAATAGGAGTTGTTTTGTTCACTAGACTACTCTATCTCATTGGATTTGAACAACTAAGAGAAGGCCATGTTAGAATTGACAATCCATCTACGCCAGATGCCTACGCTGCTCCTTACCCAATCATCATTGGGTTCGGTTCGTGTGTATCGATACTGCTGACGACTTTACTTTCCCTCCCGTTTATTCGTCTCTTTGCCTGGGCTGTATGCCTTTACGCGTGGGTAGGAACCATTCTGACAGTTGGTTGGGGAGTTGCGGATGATCACTACAATCTTAGGTTCGACATCAACCCTGTCCTATGGAACTTTGCGGTACAAGCTCCATTTCTAATCACAATTATGTTATTAAATTATAGTGCTAAAGAGCAGCTACCAGAGCTCTTCTTGCTTACGATTGCTGTATTGCCGTTCATTGTTGGATCATTATATATTACTACCTACCATCCAGAACTGATAGCTGAACTACAGCAGAGGTTCAATAACCGGACAATTTTTTCAACCGACTAAACAGGATAAAATGGAGTCAGAAATCAATATCTGGCGCGTACTTATCGTATTCATCCTTCGCTCGCTCATCCAGAATTTCTCCATAGATCTCAGTCGTTGTTACTGAAGAGTGTGCCAGATTCTTCGATAAGCCCTCAATAGTGCCACCATTATCTAGATAGTGCATCGCGAAGGAGTGACGGAGAGTGTGTGAGGTAATCTTGTGTTGGCTTGCTCCGCTTGCGTCTTTGTAGAGCACTTCTTGGATTCCTGCATTCTCAGCAGCTTCCTTCACAATGTGATTGAGATGACTACCACTCAGCTGTGGCCCAGATTGAGTTACAAACAGATATTCACTTTCACGGGCGTATGGGGAAGCATCTCTCTCGCCCATATCTAGCCAAGCAGCGAGTAATCCATCGAGCCTTGGCTGCCAGTGAGCTGTGTGAACCTTTCCATTCTTGCCGCGAACCTGGACTTGTCGCTTCTCTCGGTCCAGGTCTGAGATCTTCACATCGCACACTTCCTGTCTCCGAAGAGCAGTGAAGTATTGAAAGAGCACAACCAGCCGGTTTCGTACTTGTGGGCTCGGTACATTGTTCACCAGAGCTTCTACCTCTTCTTTGGTCATCCAAACTCGTCGCTCCTTGGTTGCCTCCTCTTTCATCGTCCGTTTCGGAGCGTAGTCGGTCAACTCTACATTGTCTACTGGATTATGCTCAATTTCTCCACTCGCTATCATATCCTTATAGAACTGAGAAACCGAGACACATTTGTGCCGGATCGTCTTCGAGGCTAGGTTTCTCTCATTTTTGAGGAAAGACAAGTATCGCTGGATATCTCGTCCAGTTACCTCGGAAGGCGTCAAATCTTCATCTTCTAACCATGCCGAGTAGTCACTTAGCCCCTTCTTGTACTGAGTAACGGTACTGTCGGCCTTGTCTTTTCCTCGGAGGATTTCGATGAATTCCTCCATTCTGTGATGCATACTATTCCTCCTTGAAGTAGTGAGTCTGCCCGTCAATCTCAACTTCTACGATGGGCAGGAGTTGCTCTTGAAGATACTCTACAGAATCTCGAACACGGCTCTCTTTGGATCCGATTTGGTCCGCAATCGCCGCTGCGGTCTGAGAGTTACGCCCATCCTGATCGGCTTCTGCTGTATCCGTGGGCAGAATTACTGATCTGGCGGCCTCCTTTCGACGATACGTTTTAGCATCGGTATCAACGCCCTCTGGAACCTCTACGGATGAATCCGGTTCCGGGAGCGGTTCCAATTCATCAAAGACGAGCTGCGCAAGGTCTGAGATATCAACTTCATCTTGGCGCTGTTCTCGGAGCCAAGCAACATCCCTCCGGACCTCCTCTATCTCAGTTTGGAGATCTTGGAAATCAGCAGAAAGACCAGGCGCTACACTGGCCTGTTGTTCTCCCGAGCCATTGATCTCTTTCTCTACGGCAGTTCGGATCAAACCCGTGAGACTACTGTATTTGCCCGTGTGATCGATGTATTCCTCCCAATCCTTCTTTTGCTCTTCATCAACTCGAAAGTTGATCTGCACCCTTTCGCCCATATCGCTACAGACGTGCTGGCTTTGTATATAATTTTGCTATAGTTTCAATTGATAATCGAAGATTCTCTGGCAGCCGGCGCGTAGCGCCGGCGACCTCGCGCGCTCCGTCGCGGCCGCCGAGGGCGGCCGCTCGCAGGCACGCGCCACCGTGAGGGATTCAGCGCTGCTCCGCGTCGATAACGTGCCCGTCGCTCGGGTCGAACCCGACCGCGACCGCGCCGTCGAGGGGGTCGACGGTCCGGACGAGCAGTTCGCGGTCGCCCCAGTCGAGCGTGACGCGCGTCGTCTCGCCGAGGAACTCCGCGCTGGCGACCGTCGCGCGCAGCGTGTTTTCGCCGACCGGAGCGGCGGTCTCGCCGCCCCCTGCTCCGCCCGCGCTCGCGACGCGCAGGTGTTCCGGACGGACGCAGAACGCGATCCGGTCGCCGACTTCGGGCGAGTTCGTCGCGGGCGCGCCCTCCCCCGCATCGCCGCCGCCCCCGGGTGCGACGCGGAGGGTCTCGTCGCCGTCGTCGACGTCGACTGCGAGTTCGCCTTCGCCGAGCGACTCCACGACGCGGCCCGCGAACACGTTATTGTCGCCGACGAACTCCGCGACGAACCGCGTCGCGGGCTCGCGGTACACCGTCCGCGGGGGTGCCACCTGCTCCGGCGTCCCGTCGTTCATCACCGCGACGCGGTCGGAGACGGCCAGCGCCTCCTCCTGGTCGTGCGTGACGTATATCGTGGTAATCGACAGTTCGGACTGGATCCGCTTCACCTGCGCGCGGAGCCGTTCGCGGAGCCGCGCGTCGAGCGCGCTCATCGGCTCGTCGAGGAGGAGCACGTCGGGGCCGGGCGCGAGCGCCCGCGCCATCGCGATCCGCTGCTGTTGCCCGCCCGAGAGGCTCTCCGGGTCGCGGTCGGCGGCGTCCGGCAGGTCGACCAGTTCGAGGAGTTCCGCGACGCGCTCGTCGCGCGTGACGCCGTCGGGCGGGTCGGCGAAGTTGAGCCCGTACGCGACGTTCTCTCCGACGGTCATGTGCGGGAACAGCGCGTAGCTCTGGAAGACGACGCCCACGTCGCGGTCCTCCGGGGGCACGCCGGCGACCGACTCGCCGCCGAACCGGACCGTCCCGCTCGTCGGCTCCTCGAACCCGGCGATCAGGCGGAGCGTCGTCGTCTTCCCGCAGCCGGAGGGACCGACGAGAGTGAAGAACTCGCCCTCCCGCACCCGGAGGCGCACGTCGTCGACCGCGGCCGTCTCGCCGTAGCGCTTCGTCACCCTGTCGAGTTCGACCGCGACCGGTGGGTCGGGCGCAGACTCCGACTTCGGTTCAGAGCCCACGGTGGTCACCCCCGAGCCGCTCGATGACGACGAAGCTGACCCCGGTGACGACGAGCAGGACGACGCCCATGGCGGTCGCCGGTCCGAGCCGCCGCCCGATGAACCGTTCGATCGCGACGGGCATCGTGTACGCGTCGGCGCCGGTCGCCAGCACGACGGTCGAGGTGAACTCGCCGATCGAGACGGCGAACGCGAACGCCGCGCCCGCGACGACCGCGGGCCAGACGAGGGGGATCTCCACGTCCCGGATCACCCGCGCCCGCGAGGCGCCGAGCGCCCGCGCGGACTCGACGAGCGAGCGGTCCAGCCCGGCGAGCCCGGGCGAGACGGTGCGCACGACGAACGGGTAGCCCGAGACCGCGTGCGCGACGACGATCGCGGCCGCGCCGCTCGCGGCGATCCGCCACCCCCCGATCTCGACGCCGAAGACGAGCCCCCGCAGGAGACCGAGCCCGACGATGATCCCCGACACCGCCAGCGGCGCCATCGCGGCCGCGTCGACCAGCGTCCGCCCGCGGTACCGCCGCGTGGTCAACACCGCGACGACGACGCCCATCGGGAGCGCGAGCAGCGTCGCGCCCGTCGCGAACGCGAGCGAGTTCCGGATCGCGGGCCACGGCCGCACCTGAAACGCCGCCCCCGTCTGCTGGCGCTCGACCAGGAATCGGTAGTGGTCGAGCGTGAGCGCGCCGTCGCCGCCGGTCACCGACGCGAGGACCATCGACGCGATGGGCGCGAGGAAGACGACCCCGGCGACGACCCCGTAGGCGGCCAGCCCGGCCCGCGGCAACAGCTCGCGGAGCGTCGCGGCGGGCGGGGAGAGCGGGCGCCGGGGGAGCGGCCGAGCGCCGCGCGCGCCGGTCGACTGCCGGGCCTCGTACCGGAGGTACGCGAGCAGGACGCCGAGCGAGACCGCGAGTTCGATGATCGCAAGCACGGCGGCCTCGGCGTAGCTCAGGTCCCGCACCAACCGGTAGACGAGCACCTCGACGGTCACGAGCTCGAACCCCCCGAGCGCTAGGACGATGGGGAAGGTTCCGAAGGTGAACACGAACGTCAGCGCCGCGCCCGTGAGGACGGCGGGGTACACCTGCGGCGCGACCACGTCGACGAACGCCCGGACCGGCCCGGCGCCGAGGCTGCGGGCGGTCTCGACCGCGCTCGCGTCTACCGACTCCCACGCCGCGGTCGTCACGCGCGCCACCAGCGGCGCGTTGTAGAACGCGTGGGCGATCACCACCGCTTCGAGGGTGAACATGAGTTCGACCCGCGGGAGTCCGAGCGTCGTCAGGGCGGCGTTCAACGTGCCGTTCTCGCCGAACGTGGCGACGAACCCGACCGCCACCATGATCGACGGGAGGACGAACGGGACGATGGTGAGCGAGCGCAGGGTTCGCCGCCCGGGGAACTCGAAGCGCGCGAGCAGGTAGGCGGCCGGGAGGCCCAGGGCGACGCTCGCGACGGTCGAGAGGACCGCTTGGTACGCGGTGAAGCCGACGATCCCGAGCCGGCGGTCCGGCGAGAGGAGCGCCCGCGCGACCGCGACCGGGGACTCGCCCGACAGCAGCCGGGCGAGCTCGCCGAAGTAGAACGGGTCGGTGAGCACCTCGGCGAAGGCGCCGAGGGTGACGGCGCCGTCGACGACGACCGCCTCAATCAGGACGGTCGCCGTCGGGTAGTAGAAGGCGACGACGAGCGCGGCGCTGGTGAGGACCGCGAGCGCCGTCAGCGCGCGCGCCTCGGCCCACTCCCCGAGCCGAGACAGTCGCCCGTCGTGGTCGGTCACGCGCTCGGTCCCTCGTCGGACACGCGATCAGTTCCCGGCGTACTGCCGCTCCCAGGCCTCGACCCACGCGTCGACCGAGCCCTGGAGCTCGTCGTAGGTGAACGTCACCGGGTCGGCCGGCTCCTTCGCCAGCTCGGCGTAGTCGCTCGGCAGCTCCGCACCGTCGGTCGACGGGAACGCGACGTTGCGCTGAGCGATTTCCCCTTGAACGTCCGGCTCCAGCATGAACGACATGAACTCGCGGGCGAGGTCGGGCTCGTCTGCGTCGGCGAAGAGGGCCATCCCCTCCGGGTTCGCGTACGCCTGGTCGTTCAAAAAGCGGATCTGGTGCTTCTGGAGGTCCGCGCCCTCCATGTCCGCGAACACCTGATCGGTGGAGTAGGAGACGACGATCGGCGCCTCCCCCTCGCTCCACGCCGCGTACGCGTCGTCCCAACTCCCCAGCACGCGCACGTCGTTCGCTTGGAGTTCCGCCCAGTAGTCGAGGTAGTCGTAGTCGGGGTCGCCGTCCCCGCCCGCGACGGCCTCGCCGTCGCCGTCGCTCGCGACCCCGCCGTCGCCGAAGCGGCTGATCGTGTGGAGGAGGAACGCCCGCCCGGTCGCGGAGCCGCCGGGGTTCTGCGCGATGAGCGCGCCCGCGTGCTCGTCGTCGAGCAGTCCGTCGAACGTCTCCGGCGCCTCTGTGGTCGTGCTGTCGTACACGAGGCTGACGTAGCCGGTGTCGAACGGGACCGCCCGCTCGAACGGGTCGAACCGGAGTCCCTCCTTGACCGCGTCGCGCCCGTCGACGTCGCCCGCCTCGGCGAAGAGGTTCTCGTCGAGCGCCCCGTCGACGCGGACGAGGTCCTCCGTCGTGAGCCCGACGTAGAGGTCGGCGTCGATGCCCGCGCCAGAGGCGGCGCGCTCGACGTAGTAGTTCACCTCGTTGTCGGGCGTCGCCCACTCCAGCGTGGCGTCGTACCGGCTCTCGAACTCCTCTTTGAGCCACTCGCCGGGGCTCACCGACGGCGCGTCGATGAAGTTCGTGTACGTGGCGACCGTCAGGGTCGGCGTCTCGTCGCCGCCGTCGCCGCTCTCCGATCCGCCGTCGTCGGTTCCGTTCCCGCCGCCCCCGTCCCC
>NZ_SGTV01000047.1:0-18047 GCF_005435035.1 Halorubrum sp. SD690R
ATCTTCGGCGTCACGGAGAAGCTCGTCGAGCTTCTCCTCCGAAAGGTGACGCTTGATCTCTTTGCGTCGATTGCTTCCCATTACCAGCACATTGAGTCCACCCCACAAAAGATTTCTCACTCATTACTGCGCCGGTCCGACGAGGCTGGGGAGGCGTGAGGTGCTGTGCTGGGCAGAGGGGACTCACCGGGGCGCCGCGAGGCCGGGGCTTCGGAGGTGGCCGCCGCCGATCTGCTACCGGCTACTTACAATCGAGGGGCCGGAGTTATGACGGCGCGAATCGACCTTGCCAATTAGTTCCAAGGCACTAACGGTCGGAGTTTCGGGTCCGCTCCCCGTCGATCGCCTCCGTTTTTACTATCTGGTCTCGAACTCGAGGTATGACCCGAATCGTCGCCGTCTCCGGCAGCCGGAGCGCGGCCAGCACCACGCGGGCCGCCCTCCGCGTCGCGCTCGACGCCGCGGCCGACGCCGGCGCCGAGACGGACCTGATCGACCTGGCCGCGGTCGACCTCCCGCTGTACCACCCCGAAGAGGACGCCCAAGGCGACAGCGAGGCGCTGAAGCGCCGCGTCCGCGAGGCCGACGGCGTCCTCGCCGGCACGCCCGTCTACCGCGGATCCTACTCGTCGACGTTCAAGAACTTCCACGACTTCTGCGGCTCCGACGAGTACGCAGACACCGCCGTCGGCCTGCTCGCGACCGCCGGCGGCGGCTCCTACGGCGGGACGCTCGAACACCTCCGCTCGACGTTCCGGAACGTCCACGCGTGGACGGTCCCCCACGAGGTCGGGATCCGGGGCGCCTCCTCGAAGGTCGAGACGGGCGGACCGGGAGACGCGGACGCCCCGGACGACGGTCCGCGGATCACCGACGACGACCTCCGCCGGCGCACCGAGCGGCTCGGACGGGTCGTCGTCGAACACTCGGAGCGGCTGCGGGAGTGAGACCGGTTGCGGCCCCGCGGTCGCCGCGCTCGACGCGCCGCAGCCGGCAGGGATTTGCCCCGCGAGACCGATCATCCCCCGATGAGCCGTATCCGCCCGGACGAGCTGGACGAGCGCCTCGGCACGGACGACGAGCCGTTCCTGCTGGACATCCGCCCCGAGTCGGACTACGGGAGCGGCGCGATCGACGGGAGCCGGAACGTGCCCGTGTACGACGACCTCCGGAGCGGCGACGACGCCGCGCTCCGCCGCCGGCTCGACGAGATTCCCGACGACAGCGAGGTCGTCACCGTCTGTAAGATGGGGATCGTCGCCAAGCGCGCGACCCGCGTCCTCGACGAGGCGGGCTACGAGGCGTCGACGCTCTCCGGCGGGATGAGCGGCTGGAACGGGTACGAGCGGGACTCGCTCGGGTACAAGCTCCGGTCGCTGTGGTGGCGGCTGCGCGGGTGAAGTCGATCGCGTCTGCGAGTTCGTCACCGGCGTCTCGCGACCCCGCCGTCGACACCCTACGACCCCGCCGTCGACGCTCCGCGACCCGCCGGGCTTTTGCCCGGCTCGCGTCTACGTCGCCCATGACCGAACCGGGTGACGACGACCGTGTCCGCTAACCGGAAGGGGGACCGCCGCGAGCGCGAACTGGTGAACGCCTTGGACGAGGCGGGCTTCGCCGTGATGCGCGCGCCGGCCAGCGGCTCCGCGACCGAGCGCGAGCTCCCCGACGTGCTCGCGGGCGACGGCGAGACGTTCTACGCCATCGAGGCGAAGTCGAGCGCGGGCGACCCGATCTACCTCACCGGCGAGGAGGTAGAAGCGCTGTTGTTCTTCGCGCGGAACTTCGGTGCGAAGGCGCGGATCGCGGTGCGGTTCGACCGCGAGGACTGGTACTTCTTCCACCCCGGCGACCTCTACACCACCGACGCCGGCTCGTACCGGGTGAAAAAGGAGAAAGCGCTGGCCGACGGCACCGACTTCCCCGAGTTCGTCGGCGAGACCGAGAAGGTGACGCTCGCGGAAGTCGGCGACGACGGCGACGACGGCGACGCGACCGACCCGGAGACCGAGGAGCGGCGGACGATCTTAGAGGCTGTCCGCGACGGGCACATGCCGGTCGCGGACGCGCTCGACGTGCTGTGACGGTCGGCGCGGCCGCCTTCCCGGGTCGCCTCGACGGCCCGCGGACCCCCTCGCTTATCCCTCGCCGCGTCGAACCCCGGGACGAATGAGCGAGGACTTCGGCCTGCTCGAACCGGCGGACCAGCCCGGCGACGAGTGGGAGAAACTCGACGTCTCCGACACCGAGGCCGACCGGATCGCCCGGCGGCAGGACCGCGAGTTCGACGAGTTCCGCAAGCGGATCAAAGACACCGAGCAGTTCAAGCTCCAGGAGTCGGTGTTCGACGACGCCACGCTGGCGGCGGTGTACAAGCTGGTCCAGGACGGCTACGTCGACGCCTTCGGCGGGCCGGTGTCGACGGGGAAGGAGGCGAGCGTCTTCGAGGCACTCGGCGGGCAGGCGGGCGAGCGGCCGGAGCCGGGGTCGGAGGCGGCCGGCGGCGGCCCCGAGGGCGTCACGCCCGAGCGCGAGGTCGCGGTGAAGGTGTACCGGATCAACTCCTCGAACTTCCGGCAAATGCGCGACTACTTGGAGGGCGACCCGCGCTTCGAGGGCATCGCGAGCGACAAGAAGGCGGTCGTGCTGGCGTGGACGCGCAAGGAGTTCGCGAACCTCTCGCGCGCGCAAAAGGCCGGCGTCCGGGTCCCGGAACCGATCGCGGTCCAGCGGAACGTCCTCGTGATGGAGCTCGTCGGCCACGCCGCGGAGCGCGCAAGGCGGCTGAGCGAGGTCGACGTGGAGAACCCGGAGACCGCCTACGAGGTCGTCCGCGAGTACATGCGCCGGCTGTACGGTGCCGGCCTGATCCACGGCGACCTCTCGGAGTACAACATGATCATCCACGACGGCGAGCTGGTGATCATCGACCTAGGGCAGGCCGTGACGGTTCACCACCCCAACGCCGGGGAGTTCCTCGTCCGCGACTGCGAGAACGTGGCGACGTTTTTCACCCGGCAGGGGCTCGACGTCGACCCTGACGACCTCCGCGCGTACGTGACGGAGCCCGAGGCCGACCCGACCGGGGAGCCGGCGTCGGGCGGGAAGACGGAGTCGAACGCGGAGGCAGACGGGAAGTCGACCGGAGCCTCCGACGAAGCGTAATTCGGGGCGCTTCCGTCGCGGCGTCGAGGCTCAGACCTCGCAGGCGTAGATCGCGGTCGGATAGGTTTCCTCGGACAACCCCTGTACGCGGATCAGTCCCCCGGAGTCCGCGTCCGACGCCGGCGGTCTGATCTCCATACGCGTCGCTCGCGGAGTCGACAGAAAAACCTCATTCCGGTGTGACACGCCTTTGGACGGACAACCGGCCGGAGACCACCGTCACGCGGCCACACGGCGCCCGCCGCGGAACACTCTTAAAAGGCTCCGCCGGGTACTCCGTGATATGCAACACGTGACGGTTCCGCAGGACCGGATCGGCGTCGTCATCGGCGCCGGCGGCGAGACGATGCGAGAGATCGAAGAGCGGGCGAACGTGCGGCTCGACATCGACTCCGAGTCCGGCAGCGTCGCCATCGAGGAGCGCGACGACCCCGTGGCGGCGATGGTGGCCCCGGACGTGATCAAGGCGATCGGCCGCGGCTTCAAGCCGGAGACCGCGCTGTCGATCCTCGACCACGACCTCCGGACGCTCGACCTGGTCGACCTCTCCGAACACACTCGCAACGATAACGACCTCCAGCGTAAGAAGGGCCGGATAATCGGCGAGAACGGCCGGACTCGGGAGCTCATCGAGGAGCTGTCGGGCGCGAACGTCGTCGTCTACGGGTCGACCGTGGGCGCGGTGGGGCAGCCCGATGAGCTGGAGGTGGTGCGGCGCGCTGTCGGAATGCTGCTCGACGGGGCTCCGCACGGCGCGGTGTACTCGTACTTGGAGCGCATGTCGAACGAGCTCGACGACGACGTGAGCTTCAACGCGCCGCAATAACAGAGAATATCTTTTTCCCGTTGCGGCCGCGGTCGCTCTTCGACTAACGACGACCTCTACCGGGATACGCTGATCTCCGCCAAAGCCCCAGCCTCGTCGGCCTTCCCTCAGTCGGCCGACTCCGGCGAAGGACCTCCGGTCCATCTGGCAGCCGACGCGTTGCGTCGCCGACCTCGCGCGTGCTATCCGGCCGTAGAGCGGCCTCGCAGGCACGCGCCGCCGTAGTTTGGCGCCGCTCAACCTCGGCCTCAACGGTCGAGTTAGCGTACTATATAAAGGGTCGTGTGAACGCACCGCATACTGGCCGATACTCCCCCACCGTGCTGCGATTTCTCACGACCTGAACAAAGGGTTTATATAGAATCACAAACAATCAATGGTCGTAATGTCACAGCGCCAGCGGATGGGCAATCAGCCCATGATCGTACTTTCCGAGGAATCGCAGCGAACATCCGGAAAGGACGCGCAGAACATGAACATCACGGCCGGCAAGGCGGTCGCGGAGTCCGTCCGCACCACGCTCGGCCCGAAAGGGATGGACAAGATGCTCGTCGACTCCGGCGGGTCCGTCGTCGTCACGAACGACGGCGTCACCATCCTGAAAGAGATGGACATCGACCACCCGGCGGCCAACATGATCGTCGAGGTCTCAGAGACGCAGGAGGAGGAGGTCGGCGACGGCACCACCTCCGCGGTCGTGGTCGCCGGTGAGCTCCTCGATCAGGCCGAGGAGCTCCTCGACCAGGACATCCACGCGACGACCCTCGCGCAGGGGTACCGTCAGGCCGCCGAGAAGGCCAAGGAGATCCTCGACGAGGAGGCCATCGACGTCTCCGCGGACGACCGCGACACACTCGTCGAGATCGCCGAGACGGCGATGACGGGCAAGGGCGCGGAGAACTCCAAGGACCTCCTCGCCGAGCTCGTCGTCGACGCCGTCCTCGCGGTCCAAGACGACGACGGCATCGACACGGAGAACGTCTCCGTCGAGAAGGTCGTCGGCAGCTCCATCGACGAGTCTGAGCTCGTCGAGGGCGTCATCGTCGACAAGGAGCGCGTCGACGAGAACATGCCCTTCGCGGTCGAGGACGCCGACGTGGCGCTGTTCGACGGCGCCATCGAGGTGAAGGAGACGGAGATCGACGCCGAGGTCAACGTCACGGACCCCGACCAGCTCCAGCAGTTCCTCGACCAGGAAGAGGAGCAGCTCCGCGAGATGGTCGACCACCTCGTCGACATCGGCGCCGACGTCGTCTTCGTCGGCGACGGCATCGACGACATGGCCCAGCACTACCTCGCGCAGGAGGGTATCCTCGCCGTCCGCCGCGCGAAGTCCGACGACCTGAACCGCCTCGCCCGCGCGACTGGCGGCCGCGTCGTCTCCAACCTCGACGACATCGAGTCGGACGACCTCGGCTTCGCCGGCTCCGTCGCCCAGAAGGACATCGGCGGCGACGAGCGCATCTTCGTCGAGGACGTCGAAGAGGCGAAGTCCGTCACCCTCATCCTCCGCGGCGGCACCGAGCACGTCGTCGACGAGGTCGAGCGCGCCATCGATGACTCGCTCGGCGTCGTCCGCACGACGCTGCTCGACGGGCAGGTGCTGCCCGGCGGCGGCGCCCCCGAGGCCGAGCTCGCGCTGCAGCTCCGCGACTTCGCCGACTCCGTCGGCGGCCGCGAGCAGCTCGCCGTCGAGGCGTTCGCCGACGCGCTGGAAGTCGTCCCGCGCACTCTCGCCGAGAACGCGGGTCTCGACCCCATCGACTCGCTGGTCGACCTCCGCTCCCGCCACGACGGCGGCGAGTTCGGCGCCGGTCTCGACGCCTACACGGGCGACGTGATCGACATGGAGGCCGAGGGCGTCGTGGAGCCGCTCCGCGTCAAGACCCAGGCCATCGAGTCCGCCACCGAGGCGGCCGTCATGATCCTCCGCATCGACGACGTCATCGCGGCCGGCGACCTCAAGGGCGGCGGCACCGACGACGGCGGCGACGAGGGCGGCCCCGGCGGCGCGCCCGGCGGCATGGGCGGCGGCATGGGCGGCATGGGCGGCATGGGCGGCGCGATGTGAAGTTCGGCTAACGCCTTCACCCCCCACCCCGACCGCAGCTGTTCCGCTGGACCGCTTCACCGATCGACCGTCGCGCGCCCCTTCGGGCCACGACGACACGCGATTTTTATCGACGCCGACGCTCCAGCGACGCGACCGTCTCGCTTCCCGTCAGTTACGATCCGCGCTAGCGACTCCCACATTCGGTCCGCGCTAGCGACTCCCACATTCGGTCCGCGCTAGCGACTCCCACATTCGGTCCGCGCTAGCGACTCCCACATTCGATCCGCGCGACACGACGGTAACACCCGCGTAACCACTGGACGGCGGTGTCCGCGAGCGGTTAAGTGACTCCCGCCCGTTCGTTCTCCCGACGAGGTTCTCACGTTTACGATGCCACAGCAGAAAGCCGACTACGCCGACGACACCGAGATCAACGCCGAACTGGACGAGCTCCCAGACGACGAGACCGTCGAGGAGACGGTCGCGAACTTAGCGGAGCGCGGCTTCGACGTGCTCGTCGTCGACGACGCCGACGAGGCGCTGGAGACTGTTACCGCCCAGATCCCAGACGAGGCCTCGGTGATGAACGGGCACTCGACGACGCTCGAAGAGATCGGGTTCGACGAGTTCCTGAGCGAGGGCGACCACGAGTGGGAGAGCCTCCCGGACCAGATCTGGAGCATCGACGACGACGCGGAGCGACAGGCCGCGCGGCGCGATTCGCAGACGGCCGACTACTTCCTCGGTGGGATCAACGCGGTCGCACAGACCGGCGAGCTCGTCGCCGCCGACCTCTCCGGCAGCCGGATCGGCGCGTACCCGTTCGCCGCTGGCAACGTCGTCATCGTCACCGGGATCAACAAGATCGTCCCGACGCTCTCGGACGCCTTCGATCGGCTGGAGTCGGTCGCGTACCCGCTGGAGAACGAGCGCGCGCAGGAGGCGTACGGCGCCGAGTCCGCGATCGCGAAACAGCTCGTCTACCGGCGCGAGACCGAGGAGGGCCGGACGACGGTCGTTCTCGTGCGTGAGCAGCTCGGCTACTGATCTCCCGCGGCCGCGCGATACACGCCGACAGAGCACACGATTTCTCCCTTTGGACGACCGCCAGCCCCCACCGTGCGACGCCGAGACGGTGAGACTGTAACCCGTCCCCGATCCTCCGAGGACCGCCGCGTCGGTTCCGCGGTAGCGCCACGCTCGGCGGTTTCGAACCTTTCCCTTCTCGACGGCCTCGCGGCTGGCGGAGTTGCTCGCCGCGAGGATACGGGCCGGGAGGGATTCGAACCCCCGACCGTCCGGTTAAAAGCCGGACGCTCTCCCTAACTGAGCTACCGGCCCAGACGAATCGCCGTAGGGGCAGCCGACGGATAAACGTTTAGAACCGCGGAAGGCGTCGGCGTCGCCACGCGAAACGGTTTCCGACCCCCAGCCGTCGCCGGGAGCATGCCATTCGACATGCGCGCGTTCGCCGCCGAGCTCTGTCGCCACCGGTCGACCGCCGGCGAGGAGGCGGCCGCGGCCGCGTTCGTCGCCGAGCGGCTCGCCGACCTCGGCTTCGAGACGTACGCCTGGGACGCCGACCCCGCCGTCCTCGCGGACCACCCTTCCTTCCCGGACGACCTCGACGCAGCGGCCGTCGACGGGCGGCGCAGCGTCGCCGGCGTGCTCGAACTGGGCGGCGCGGGCGACGACGGTGGCGCGAGCGACGGCGACGACGCGGCCCCCGAGTCCGCCGCCGCCGACCCGGTCCCCACGCTGGTCCTGAACGGCCACCTCGACGTCGTGCCCGCGGAGGCGGCGGAGTGGTCGAGCGACCCCTTCGAGCCGGTCTGGCGCGACACGTCGGAGCGAAACGCGGACCCGGCCGCCGCCGATGAGGGCTGCGACACCCTCACGGCCCGCGGCGCGGCCGACATGAAGTGCGGGCTCGCGGCCTGCGTCGGCGCCGCCGTCGATGTCCGCGACGGGGTCGCCGACGGCGCAGTCGACCTGCCGCCGTCCGGGCTCCGACTCGTCGTCGAGGCTGTCGCCGGCGAGGAGGACGGCGGGTACGGCGCCGCGACCGCCGCGCTCGCGAACCCGTACCCCTTCGAGCGCGACGCGGCGATCGTCGCCGAGCCGACCGAGCTACGTCCCGTCGTCGCCTGCGAGGGGTCGCTCATGGCACGGATCGAGATCGACGGCCGGAGCGCCCACGCGGCCACCCGGTGGCGCGGCGAGGACGTGCTCCCGCGCTTCGAGGCCGTGCGGGAGGCGTTCGCGGACTTGGAGACCGAGCGCGGCGAGTCGGTCTCGCACCCGCTGTACGGGTCGTTCGCTGTTCCGTGGCCGGTCGTCTGCGGTCGGGTCGAGGCGGGCTCGTGGGCGTCGACGGTCCCGGCGACGCTCGAAGCGGAGTTCCGGATCGGCGTCGCGCCCGGGGAGACCGTCGCGGAGGTGGAGGCGGCGTTCCGCGAGCGCCTGGACGATGTCGTCGACGCCGACCCTTGGCTGCGCGATCACCCGCCGCGGTTCGAGCGGTTCTCCGTCCAGTTCGAGCCGGCCGAGGTCGCCGTCGACGAACCGGTCGTCGAGGCGGTCCGTGCCGGCCTCGTCGCAACGGGGCTCCCGGACGTCGAGCCGCGGGGCGCGACGTACGGCGCCGACTCGCGACACTTCGTCGCGGCCGGGATCCCCGCGGTGCTGTTCGGGCCCGGTACCATCGACGAGGCGCACTACCCCGACGAGACGATCGCGTGGGAGGAGGTCGTCCGGGCACGCGACGCGATCGCCGCCGCCGCAGGACGGTTCGCGCGCGACTACGCGGCGTAGTCGTCCGGTGACGGGCAGTTCCTACCGGTCGCCGTCGAGGTACTCGTCGACCGCGTCGGCGACGATCGACCCCGGATCGACGCTCTCCATCGACGCCCGTCGGCGCAGCTCGACGTACGTCTCCGCCGGGAGCCGGACCTGAAGCCGACCGAGTTCGACCCCGGCCTCGCGGACGGCGGCCTCGACCTCCGCGCTGTCGTTGACCGCGGACGCGATCGCGCGGACCTCCCGCACGGTGAGGTCGCCGTCGATCGTCGCCCACGCGAGCAGGTAGCGGTCCCGCCCGCCGAGCCGCGCGACGTGTTTCGCCGCGCTGGGGGCGATTCGCCCGTTGGCGACCTGCCGCCGGATCGCCTGCGGGAGGTCGTGGACCCGCGCCCACTTCCGGATAAACGCGACGCTCACGTCGTCTCCGGCACGTTCGGCGGCTTCCTTGTACGACCCGACACCGCGGACGAGCGCCGCGCAGGCGGCGGCGCCGCGCAGCATCAGGACGTTGTCGTCGTCGCCGACGTCGCCGGCCGCGAAGCGGCCCACGGTCCTCGCGGCCTCGGCGACGCTGTCGGGGTCGTTCGGGTCGAACCCCACCGCGTCCGCGGCCCGGTCGCCGGTCACCGACGGGTCCGACCGGACCACCGGTTCGCCGACGGGGGACCGTCGGTCAGCGCGTGACTCCTCGGTCATACACACACCTTCGGGGCCGCGAATATAAACGCCGGGCACCGGGGCGGAACTCGCTCGAACGCCGGACGCGCCGGATCGCCGGGGGTCGATGCGCTTCGCGGTCCGGACCGGTCGTCGGCGCTCGACGCTACTTCGGGGTCCGGGCCGCCCCGTCGTCACCCTCGTCCGTTCCCCTCGCGTATAGGAGGTACGAGTACGCCACGGTGACCGTAGCGGTCGCGAGCGCCGGGCCGACGAGGAAGTACACGGCGTACTCGCCGGCGAAGAGACCGACGGCGGCGATCGCGGCCGAGAGCTTGAACAGCCGAGCACCGAGCGCGTGGGTGCGGTCCCAGACGGCGTCGTCGCTGAGCGTCCACGGCGTCCGGATCCCGAGGAACCAGTTCGGCTCGACGTGCGGGAGCAGGGTCCCGAGGTAGTAGAACAGCGCGGCGCCGCCGGCGGCCGCGACCGTCGTCACGTCGACCGCGTAGCCGAGGTTGACGGCGAGCACGGCGAGGTGGAGGGCGACGAGGAACGCCGTGAGGACGACGACGAACCGGTCGTAGTGGACCCGGAACGCCGCGACGTTCTCTCGCAGGGGATCGATCCGCGGGAGCACGGCGAACAGGCCGATCAGTCCGGCCGCGAGCCCCGGCACGAGCCACATCCCGGCCATCCGCGAGAGCGTCTCGGTCGGTTCGCCGGCGGCGTTCCACCGCGTTACCATTCGCTGCGGGAGGTCCGGTGCGACTGCGAGGCTTGCGGCGGCGCCGACGGCGACGAGGAGGACCGCGACGCCGAACCGGAGCCGCGTGGAGAGCACGGATTCGGAGGGCATGCGGCCGGAGACACGCGCCGAACCGATAAAAGGTACCCACCCGTGCGACTCCGACCCGAAGACCCCGGCGCGACGCAACCCTTACCGGTCGTGACCGCCAACTCTGGCCATATGACCGACGAACGCGACGACGACGGCCACGAGTTCTCCTCGGGGCAGGGCGTCGACGCCGACTACGACGCGTTCACGCTCGACCCGCCGGAGCTCGGCGAGGACCCGAGCCGCGTCGACCCGGTCGACTCCCGGGTGCTGACCGAGGAGCTGGACCGCCGGAACATCGGCAGCGAGGACGTCGACGTCGAGCAGCTGATCGACGTGGGCCTCTCGTACATGGGGATCAACCGGTTCGAAGAGGCGACGGAGACGTTCGAACGCGCCGCCAACTTCGCCGAGGAGGACTCGCTGGAAGCGCAGGAGGCGTGGGTGAACAAGGGCGCCGCCCACGCCCAGTTGGAGGAGTTCGACCAGGCGATCGGCGCGTATCAGGAGGCGCTCCGGATCGACGAGGAGTCCGAACACGCCGCGACCGCCGAGACGAACCTCGCGTACTCGCTCTGGGAGTCCGGCCGGAGCGAGCAGGCGCTCGAACACGCCGAGCGCGCCGTCGAGACCGACCCGCGCTTCGCGGAAGCGTGGTACAACCGCGGGTTCCTGCTGGTCGAGCGCGGGCTCGCCGAGGACGCGGTCAAGTGCTTCGACAACGCGATCCGCCTCGGCTACCGCGACGCGGGGGTCCTCGAAGAGAAGGCGCGCGCCCTCGAGGAGGCCGGCGAGCACGAGCAGGCCGAGGAGGTCGCCGACCGCGCCGAGGAACTCCGTCGCGAGGCCGAAGAGCAGATGGTCGAAGAGCAGACTGGGCAGGCACCCGGACCCGGCGGGCAGGGTCGTCAGGGCGGTCGCGGCGCTCCCGGCGGACAGGGCCGTCAGGGCGGTCGCGGCGCTCCCGGCGGACAGGGCCGTCAGGGCGGGCAGGCCGGCGGCGGGCGGGGCGGCGACCCCGAGGGCCCGGAGCGAGAGCTTCAGGGCGAGGGGCCAGAGGGCTTCTGAATGCTCCTCCGCGAACGCGAGACCGCCGAGGGACGGCTCGTCTCCGTCTGTGATCCGGACTGCCTCGGCGAGACGTACGACAACGGCCGCGCGACGATCACCGTGAGCGAGGAGTTCTACGGCGGCGACGACGCCGTCGAGGCGACCGCCGAGGAGGTCGTCGCGGGACTTCAGCGCGCACAGGTCGCGAACATCGTCGGCACCGAGGCGGTCGGCGTCGCCGTCGACGCGGGGCTCGTCGACGAGGAGACCGTCTTGGAGTTCGAGGAGACGCGGCACGCGCAGTTGCTCTGGCTGTAGCGGCGCACCGCCGCCCGCGTCTCGCCGGGATCCGAACCGGCTAAGGGCGCGGGCGACGAGGCGAATCCGATGAGACGACTCACGCGGAGCGAACTGGCGTCGCGGGTGGGGCCGCGGCCGCCGTCCGACGCCTTCTGGCGGCGCGCGATCGACCGCGGGGAGGCCGCGCTCGGCGTCGGCGCGGACGCCGTCGGCGAAGGCGCGGCCCCGGGCGACGAACCGGACGACGGACCGACGGAGCCGCTCGACACGGGGGACATCGTCGACGTGGGCGACCACGCCTTCGTCGTCGTCGACGCCGACCGCACCGAGAGCGGCGGGCGGATCTACCGGATCGAACTCGTCGCCGACCGCGAGGGAGACTGAGGATCGGGAGACGGATCGACTCGGAAGACGGGCCGGACCGGGTGGCGAAACCCGATCAGAGCCCGGCGACGTCCTCGATGGCGTCGGTGAGTTCCTTCACGCTCTCGACGGTGTGCTCGCCCATGTGGCCGATCCGGAACGTCTCCTCGCCGAGGTCGCCGTAGCCGTTCGAGAACGCCATGTCGTACTCCTCGCTCACTTCCTCGATCGTCGCGGCCACGTCGATCCCCTGCGTGTTCTCGATGCAGGCGACCGTCTGCGACTCGTACCCTGCCTCGGGGAACATCGCGAAGTGTTCGTCGGCCCAGTCGTGGACGTACTCCGTCATCTCGCGGTGGCGCTCGTCGCGGGCGCGGTGGCCCTCCTCCAGCATGCGTTTCATCTGCTTGCGATACGCCAGCATGATCGGAATGGCGGGCGTCGAGTGGGTCTGTCCCTTCCGGTCGTAGTAGTCGATCGTCCGGCGGAAGCCGCCGTACCACGAGGAGTCGCCCTTCTCGACCTCGCGGTCGTAGGCGTCGTCGCTCACGACGCAGACCGCGAGCCCCGGCGGCATCGCGAACGCCTTCTGCGTGGACGCGAAGATCACGTCGATGCCGTGTTCGTCGATGTCGACGTAGTCGCCGCCGAGCGACGAGACGGCGTCGACCGCGAAGTACGTGTCCGGGTACTCGGCGATCACGTCGCCGATCTCCTCGACCGGGTTCCGCACGCCGGTGGACGACTCGTTCATCACGCCCGCGACCATGTCGTACTTCGCGTCCGCGGACTCGATCGCCTCGCGCACGTCCGCGGGTTTGACCGCCTCGCCCCACTCGTACTCTAGCCGGTCGACGTCCTTGCCGAGCCGCTCGGCGACGTTGGCGTAGCGCTCGCTGAACGCGCCGCAAGTCGGGACGAGGACGTGCTCGTCGACGAGGTTGAGCGTCGTCGCCTCCCAGAACTCCGTGCCGGAGCCGGTGAGAATCACGACCTCGTGGTCGGTGCCGAGGAACTCCTTCGTGTCCTCGACGATGGTGGTGTACAGGTCGGTCATCCGGTCCATCCGGTGCCCGAACATCGGCTCGGCCATCGCCTCGATGACGTCGTCGCGGACCTCCGTCGGGCCGGGGATGTACAGCGTCTTCTCGTCGTAGTCGTCGCGGTATTCGCGTTTCTTCGTCACGGGATCCACCTGTTAGTTCGTACCGGGACGCGTGCGGGTATGTTCCTTGTGTTACGTTCAAAAACCGGGAACGCCGGCGCCGGGCGCGACCGGCGGCGGGCCGAGGCGGCACCGCGGTGGAGTTGCGCGGATCAACCGTCTTTATAGGCACAGAGCAGAGAATCATGGTATGATACACACACCGAGAGTCGCAACCGCCCGGGGTGGCCCGCCGTGAGCGGCGACGAGGAGCTCGCGAAGGACCTCGGCCCGCTCGCGGCGCTCACCATCGGGATCGGGACGATGATCGGCGCCGGGATCTTCGTCCTGCCCGGCACCGCGGTCGCCCGCGCCGGGCCGCTCGCGGCGTTCACCTTTGTCCTCGGCGGCGTGATCGCCCTGTTCACGGCGCTTTCAGCCTCCGAGCTGGGCACCGCGATGCCGAAGTCCGGTGGGGCGTACTTTTACGTTAACCGCGCGCTCGGGCCGATGTTCGGCTCCGTCGCGGGGTGGGCGAACTGGCTCGGGCTCGCGTTCGCGTCCGCCTTCTACATGTACGGCTTCGGCGAGTACGTCAACGCCCTCATCGGCCTCGGTCCGGTCGGGATCGGCTTCGTGACGCTGGAGGCGGCGCAGGTGATCGGGCTCGCGGGCGCGCTCCTCTTCATCGCGGTCAACTACTTCGGCGCGAAGGAGACCGGCGGACTCCAGATCGTCATCGTCCTCTCGCTCCTCGGGATCCTCGCCGTCTTCACCGTCGTCGGCATCCTGAACGCCGACATGGAATCGCTCCGGCCGCTCGCCCCGCCGGGAACGACGAGTCAGGTGCTGCCGGTGACGGGGATCATCTTCGTCTCGTACCTCGGCTTCGTCCAGATCACCTCGGTCGCCGAGGAGATCAAGAATCCCGGCCGCAACCTCCCGCTCGCGGTGCTCGGCTCGGTCGTCATCGTGACGGTCGTCTACGCGCTGTTCCTCCTCGTCCTCCTCGCGGCGGTGCCGAACGAACTCGTCGCGAACAACGAGACCGCGGTCGTCGACGCCGCCAGACTCCTCTTCGGGCAGTACGAGGTGTTCGGCTTCTCGCTGGGCGCGCTCGGCGCCAGCATGCTCCTGATCGGCGGGCTCCTCGCGACCGCCTCGTCCGCGAACGCGTCGATCCTCTCCTCGTCGCGGATCAACTTCGCGATGGGCCGCGAGAAGATCGTCACGCCGTCGCTCAACGAGATCCACGAGCGGTTCGGAACGCCCTACAAGTCGATCGCGCTCACCGGCGCGCTCATCCTCGTCTTCCTCGTCGCCGGGAGCGTCGAGTCGCTGTCGACGATGGGCTCCGTCCTCCACCTCGTCGTCTACGGGCTGCTCAATCTCGCGCTCATCGTAATGCGCGAGTCGGAGGTCGAGGGGTACGATCCCGACTTCGAGGTCCCGTTCTACCCGCTCGTTCCGATCATCGGTACGATATCGTCGTTCGCGCTGATAATCTACATCGACCCGACGATCATTCTGCTGTCCGCCGGGCTCGTCGTCTTCGCGCTGCTCTGGTACCTGCTGTACGCCCGCGGGAAGGTAGAGGCGCGTGGCGTGCTCGGCTCGTGGATCCTCGACCGCTCCGAGGACCTGCCCGAGCAGGCCGTCTCGGCGGCGACCTCGGTCCAGCCGAGCGGCGACGACTACAGGGTGATGGTGCCGCTCGCGAACCCCGCGACCGAGGAACACCTGATCACGCTCGCCTCGGCCATCGCAAAGCAGCGGAACGGCACCGTCGTCGCGGTCAACATCGCGAACGTCCCCGACCAGACGTCGCTGGAGGCGGCCCGGGACCGCGGCGCCCACGAGGCGGCGCACGGTCTCCTCGATCAGGCCCGCGAGGACGCCGAGACGTTCGGCGTCGACGTGGAGACCCACGTCGTCCTGTCGCACCGCGTGTTCGAGGAGGTGTTCGACGCCGCGCGCACCTACGGCGCCGACATGACCGTGATGGGCTGGGGCGAGGACTCTCACGGGGCGCCCGGGCGCGCCGAGTCCGCAGTCGACGAGCTGGCGTACTCGCTCCCCTCGGACTTCCTCGTGTTCCGCGACCGCGGGTTCGACGCCTCGCGCATCCTCGTGCCGACCGCGGGCGGTCCGGCCTCGGATCTCTCCGGCGCCGTCGCGAAGATGCTCCAGACCGAGTTCGGCGGCGAGGTCACGCTGCTCCACGTCGCCGAGGACGACGAGGAGGCGGGCCGCGCGTTCCTCACCGAGTGGGCCGACGCGCACGACCTCTCCGACGCCACGCTCCGGATCGAAAGCGGCGCCGTCGAGAACAGCATCGAGCGCGCCGCCCGCGACGCGACGATGCTCATCATCGGCGCGACCCAGAAGGGACTGCTCTCGCGGCTGGTCAGCGGGTCGCTCGTGTTGGACGTGCTCAACGAGGTGGAGTGTTCCGTCCTGCTCGCGGAGCCGCGCAGCGAGCGCGGCATCCTCGGCCGGCTGTTCGGGAGCGGCGCGCGGTCGAACGACGTGACGGACGCGACGGAGACGCCAGCGGAGGTTGGCGTCGGACCGGAGCCGTCGACGCCCGAGATCGACGAGGGCGCGGACCAGGGGTCGAGCGCGGGCGACGAGTCGAAGGCGGACTGACGCGGCGAATTTATGTTACATAGCGGGTGGCGTCCGAACGATCCCCGTCAGCCCCAGTGCCAGAAGTGGTTGTCATCGTCCTCGACCGGGTCGGTGCGCTCCCGGAGGGCGGCGACGTCCTCGGCGGTCGGCTCGTGGTCGTCGGGGAGCCGCTCCATACAGTCGAAACAGAGGAAGAACTCCGAGCCGTCGGTGAGTTCGAGCGTCAGCCCCTGCGTCGACTCGAACGCGAAGTTCCACAGGTCGCCGATCCCGCCGGCGATCCGCACGGACCGCTCGCACACGTCGCACGCCTCGGAGGCCATACGCGTCTCTCACGGGGTCCGCGGGGTAAGGCGTGTCGCCTCGGTAATTATTATCGCCGCTGTGTGGAGAGACGCGATTGACAGCTCTGCGGTGAACACCGCTCGATCAGCAGCCACTCGTTTATAACCGACTATCAGCAGACCGGCGGCGAACACTCCCAAAGCCCCAGCCGGCGAGGCGGGCGCACGCTCGTTGCGCGCCTCACTCGGTCGCTGTCGCTCCCTCGTTCGGTGCTTACGTCGCCTGCGCCCGCCTCGCCGGCTGCCCCTTTGAGTCCCGCCCGACCGCAACCGCACGGCGCCCCACGCCTCCCCAGCCTCGCGGTTCGCGCTCTCCGAGCGCTCACCGCGTCCAGCGAGAATCGAAGATTATAAAGTCAGATTATATAAGTTCGCTATATACCGGCCTATACTACATACTACGGGTTCGTAGTACAATACGGGGCTAGCCTATTTCGTATTCGGAGAGGAATTCTCTCTTCTCTGGATACAAGGAGAACTCGGTATGTTCTTCAATTGAATTCTCTACGTTGGTCAAGACATGGTCTCCGTGGTTGTTGATTAGATCAGTATAGCACGCAGTCTGGTAGAAGTCGCTCTTGTACGCCTCAGCAAAATCGAGGAACGGTTTCGAGTCTTGCTGGATGAAATACTGCGTTATATCCTTTTGATGAGTAAATCGCCTTGCCAAGACGTGGTGGAAGTACTGGAGAGGCTCTGTGATAGTCGCTCTAATCTCTGACCACGTTCGAACAATTTCATCACGCATCCAGTCATCGAGGATTTCGTACTCCGGATCATGTTCGTATAGTTCCCTGAATATACAACATCGAACTGCTGCCGAAGTGGAGATCGTAGTTTCGTCAGTAAATTTTCCGAACTCCCTAGCAGCTTCATTGGTAATACTGACCGTTAGTGATTTTGAGATACGCTCGTCCTTGATCGAAGCTCCTACAATACTCTCGGGTATTTCCTCATTGATTCCCCGGATGTTGGATAACAAGAGAACAAGTCGTTGTGCTATCAACCCTCCCCGAACAAGCTCTGCTAGCTGAGGAGCTTGAGAAGAGATCGCCTTTCGTGTGAAACCTGAGACAGACCTCTTATTGTCTGATTGGGAGAGCACATCCCTTTTGATGATCCTATGCGTCTCTTCTCCGAGCTTGTATCGTAGTTCGTGTTCCTTCCGAGACTTCATTTTCTGATTGGTGGTTTTCACTCTCAACGGAGCTGATTCTGACATTCAGTTTGTGATAAATAACAAACCTTTTTGCCAGTGCGGCGGGAAGGAACGGTGTAGGGTTAGGGTTCCTTCCCTGACTTTTGTACGGATCGTACCTCTATCTCAGTTGGTTCTATTTTTGATGAGTCTCCCCTCTGGAGGGTTTCCGTTTTCACTCTCGTACAGCAAAGCGAGATATCCAACCATCGCCGGAGGAAGATTGAATGGCTCTTGAAATTGGCCGATCCGTCTGTTATTGATACGGTCTAGGATGCGTTCTCCAAACTCCCTCACGTCTCGATGGACTGGATCCGCAGTTGAGCCGTGATATTGCTCTAGAACTTCCTCAAAATCCCTCTGCTCAAGGGATTCGTATAGTTCCTCCCTCTGATCGTTATCCATCGCTCTACTCCATCATGACTTCGAGCTCGTGGAGCGACCGCTTCTGTCGCTTCTGATCCCCGAGACCAGGAGGGATCTCGAGTTCCTCGTTGGCGTGTTTGAGAGCGTTGTTGAGTCGATCCTGAAGCTTTCCACTCATTCCGAGTCGCTCTTCAGTAGACTGGCGGAACCAGGAGCATTAGTGCCTCTGGCCCGGCAAAAGCGGGTATGCATGAAGACCGTCCTGCCTTCGGCCAGAGGCTATCGGAACTTGCGGAACTTGGGGTAATAG
>NZ_SGTV01000048.1:0-17402 GCF_005435035.1 Halorubrum sp. SD690R
CTGTGTCGGCTTTTTATCTTCGACCTCCGCGAGAGCGTCGCGGAGGTCGTCAAGAGTGGCGGCGTCAAGCGTGGACATACTTGCTAATCACACTCTAACCTAAAGAATATTTAGCTGACAGTATCAACGAAGAAGGATTGACCCTCGAAGAGTACACCGAAACCGGCCCCGCCGAAGCGAAGCGGCTCAAGGAGGACGAGGGCGTCGACGCCGTCGTCGCCCTCGCGCACACGGGCATCGGCGACGCGGAGGCGCTCGCCGAGGCCGACGCGGACGACGACATCGACGCGATCGTCGTCGGCGACGACGAGCAGTTCTATCCGCCCGAGGAGGTCGACGGATCGATCGTCTCCGAGGCCCGGGCCCGCGCCCGTTACCTCAGCGAGATCGAACTGACGATCGACGGCGGCGAGGTCACCGCGTTCGACGGGGAGCTGATCGAGGTCACCGACGACATCGAGAAGGACCCGACCGCGTCCGACATCATCAACGAGTACCGCGGAGAGGTGAGCCTGGACTCGGTGATCGTGGAGACGGAGACGCCGCTCGACGCCACGTTCGGCTCGAACTACCACCGCGAGACGAACTACGGAAACGTGGTCACCGACGCGATGCGCGAGCGCGTCGACGCCGACGTCGCGATCACGAACGCCGGCGGCATCCGCTCCGACTCGGTGTACGGGCCCGGCGAGATCACCGGCGGAGACATCTTCAACACGCTTCCGTTCCCGAACACCGTCGTCTCGCTTGAGCTCACTGGCGAGGAGCTCGTCGAGACTTTGGAGAGCCAGGTCGTCACGCTGGAGAGCGACACCGGGCAGAACTTCGGCGAGGAGATCTCTCAGCAGACCAGCGGCCTGCGCTTCGAGTGGGTCCCCCACGACGACGCCGACGAACCGATCCGCGACGTGTACGTCGACGGCGAGCCGCTCGACCCCGAGGAGACGTACGAAGTGGCCGTCAACAGCTTCATCGCAAACGGCGGGAGCGGCTACCCGCTCGACGACAAGCCCGTCGAGGACACCGGCGAACTCCAGGCGACGACGGTCGTGAACTACTTAGAGGAGAAAGATACCATCGCTCCGACCGTCGAGGGGCGGATGCAGCGCGTCGACCGCGACCTGCCCGACGCCGCCGTCACCGTCGACGGGAACGGCAAGGTGGTCTCTCAGTTCGACGCGCCCGACGACGTCCAGTCGGTCGCCAAGGACACCGTCGCCGTGTGGACGCCGGAAGGTGACCACGTCGACGCGGAGAAGGTCGTCTTCGACGAGGAGGACGAGACTCTCGTCGTCCGGGTCGACGACGGCAACTTGGCGGACACGATAGAGGACGCGGACGACGGCGACGAGGTCGCGCTCGACATCTACGCCGAGTACGAGTCTAGCGAGTACGACCACATCTACTTCGAACGCTCTCGGCTGAACGCGGACGTGTCGGCGACCGTGCGCCGCCGCGGTCGGGGCCGCGGCAGCGCCGGTCCGCCGGGACGCTGAACGCAGGCGGGTTTAGCGCTCGTCGTCGCGGTCGCCCGCCGTCTCCGGTCCGCGCCCCCAGGCGACCGCGATCGCCGCTCCGATGACCGCGCCGACCGCGTTGACCGCGGCGTCCCCCCACGCGAAGGAGCGCCACGGGATCGGCGCCTGGACGAGTTCGATGCCGAACCCGAACGCGACCGCGGCGGCGGCCGCGAGGAAGGGACCGACCCGCCGTCTCCCCGTCGTCGGAACGAGGAGGCCGGCGAGGACCGCGTACCCGACTACGTGGAACGGATCGGTGAGTCCGATTTCAGCGGGGAGAGCGTCGAGGACGCCGCCGAGCGCGCTCTCGCCCCCGCCGGACGATCCGGGCACCGGGACCACCGACGCGACGAACACGGCGAGCGCGAACCCGAACGCCCTCGCTCGCTCACGCCTGATCGACCCTAAGCGGCGCCTGATCTCCCCCGGACGCCGAGCGGTCGCCTCTCCCCGTCCGCCTCGGTCGGTCACGGTCGTGCTTCGAGTCGCCGGCAATTATGGACTGCGTCTTCGCGATATTCGGCGCCCGACCCGCAAGACCGACCGAAACCGGTCGTTTACACTACGCCGCTACCGGACGCTGTGAATCTCTCACACCGCGCCGCAGTCTCCGGATATTCGCGCGGTGAACGCTCGGGCTACTGATAAACGTCGCACCTCGGAGGCGTTCACTTTTGTAACGCTTTACGGTTTCGTACGGAGGTCAACAACTAACACGCTGTGGTCCTTCTATAATGATAGAGCATTACATGACTGAAATGGGCGGCTACCGCGACCGTGTGGCACAGGTCGACCTCAGCGGCGGGGAGGTCAACTACCACGGGATCGACGACGAGGACGCGGAGAAGTACATCGGCGCGCGCGGACTCGGCGTCAAATACGTCTTCGATAAGGGGCCCGACGTGGACCCCCTGGGACCGGAGAACCGACTGGCGTTCATGACCGGACCGCTCACGGGTACCCAGACCGTGATGAGCGGTCGGATCGCCTTGGTGACGAAGTCCCCGCTGACGGGGACCGTCACCGACTCGCACCACGGCGGCTGGTCCGGCGCCCGGCTCAAGTGGGCCGGACTCGACGGCGTCCTCCTCGACGGAGAGAGCGACGAGCCGGTCTACCTGTTCGTCGAGGACGGCGACGTGGAGGTGCGCGACGCCTCCCACCTCTGGGGACAGGGCGTCCACGACACGATCGACCAGATCGGCGAGGAGGTCGACGGGAAGGTCGGCCGCGACGTCTCCGTGATGGCGATCGGGCAGGGCGGCGAGAATCAGGTCCGCTACGGCTGCGTCATCAACGAGGACGACCGCGCCTCGGGCCGCGGCGGCACCGGCGCCGTGATGGGCGCGAAGAACGTGAAGGCGGTCGTCGTGAAATCGGGCACCAACATGCCGAAGCCCGCCGACCCCGAGACGTTCCAAGAGGGGTACCAGCAGGCGATGGAGGTCATCCGCGAGTCCGACGTGACCGCGCCCAACGAGGGCGGCCTCTCGATGTACGGGACGAACGTCCTGATGAACGCGACCGAGGAGATGGACGGCCTCCCGACGAAGAACGCGAAGTACACCTCGACCGAGGCGTACCACGACGCGGAGGGCGCGGACATCGAGGCGGAGCAGGTCTCCGGCGAGAACGTCCGCGAGAACATCCTCGTCGACGAACCGACGTGCCACTCCTGTCCCGTGGCGTGTAAGAAGGAAGTCGACGTCAACGTCACCCACAAGGGCCAGGAGATGAATGTCCGCACGGAGTCGTACGAGTACGAGTCCGCGTGGGCGCTCGGCCCGAACTCGGGCCACTCCGACCGCGACGAGATCGCCCGCATGTTGGAGCAGTGTAACGACCTCGGTCTCGACACCATCGAGGCCGGCAACATGATGGCGATGGCGATGGAGATGAGCGAGGAGGGCAAACTCGACGGCGTCGGCCACCTCGACTGGGGCGACTCGGAGACGATGATCGACCTCATCGAGGAGATCGGTCACCGCTCGTCCGACCTCGGCGACCTCCTCGCGGAGGGTCCCGAGCGCGTCGCCGACGCGAAGGACGCGCACGGCAACAAGCTCTCCGTGAAGGGCCAGACGATGGCCGCCTACGACCCGCGCTGTATGAAGGGGATGGCGATCGCGTACGCCACCTCGAACCGCGGCGCGTGCCACCTGCGCGGCTACACGCCGGCCGCCGAGATCCTCGGGATCCCGGAGAAGGTCGATCCGTACGAGTGGGAGGGGAAAGGCGAACTCACCGCCACCTTCCAGGACCTCCACGCGGTGTCGGACTCGTTCGATATCTGTAAGTTCAGCGCGTTCGCTGAGGGGATCGAGGAGTACGTGCTCCAGTACAACGGTGTGACCGGCCAAGACCTCTCGGAGGACGAGCTGTTTGAGGCGGGCGAGCGCATCTACAACCTCGAGCGCTACTACAACAACCTCGCCGGCTTCGAAGGCGCGGACGACACGCTGCCGAACCGGTTCATCGAGGGCCACCCGGACGCCATCCCCGGCACGGGCGCCAGCGAGGGCGAACTCGTCGAACTCGACCAGCTGAAGGCCGAGTACTACGAGAGCCGCGGCTGGGTCGACGGCGTCGTCCCGGACGAGAAGCTCGCCGACCTCGGCATCGACGTCGGCCCCGGCACCGGCGTCTCCGCCGGCGACTCCGCGGCCCCCGCCGACGACTGAGCGGGAACGCGTCCCGAGCGAGGGCGAGAGCGCTCGCGCGTCGACGCCTCTCGCCGCTTCGTGTTTGTTTTTAAGTGAGCTCCGCCGGAAGCTCCGCGTATGGCACACGACCCGCTCTCGCCCTCCGAGGCCCTCCGCACGCGCGTCGGCATCACGCTCGCCGCCGTGAGCCTGTTCGTGTTCGTCTACTCGCTGCTGATCCTCGGACAGATACTGCTCGGCGTCTGGACCGTCCTCGTCCTCACCGTGGGACCGTACCTCTCGTACCGGCTGTTCGCCGCGCTCGACTCGCTCGCCGACGCCGCCCAGCGGATCGCCGCCGCCCGCGAGCGCGAGGTCGACCGCGACGCTCGGTCCGGCCGCCCCGTCGACCGTGAGAGCCCGGACGGGAGCGAGCGCCGGTCGGAGCGCGCGACCGAGCGCGATCGCTGACGGCGGCCTCGCTCGTCTCTATCACTGCCCGCTCACGCGAACACGACGAACCGGAAGACCCACAGCGTTCCCATCCCGGTCGCGATGGTCGCGAACACGTTTTCGGTCCGCCACGCGACCGCGCCGGCGACGGCGCCCGCGATCAGCCGCTCGTCGAGGAAGGTCGCGGTGACGGACGGCCCGAGCGTCACCAAATCGGGGAGGACGAGCGCCGCGAGGACGGCCGGCGGGACGTACCGGAGCGGCCGCTGGAGGCGCGTCGGGACGCCGTCGATCCGCCCGAACAGGTGGATGAAGGAGAGCCGGATCCCGTAGGTGATGACGCCGATGACCGCGATTGCGACCCAAGCGCGCGGGGAGGCGGCGAGGGCGCCGAGACCACTGCTCACGACACCCTCACCTCCGTCACGAGGCCGGCCGCGACCCCGCACAGCGCGCCGACGAGCAGGCCGAGGTTGAGCGGGAGCCCGGCCGCGACGACCGCGACCGCGCCGCCCGCGACGCCCGCGACGGTGGTCGGTCGGTCCTTCATCGCGGGGACGAGGAGCGCGAGGAAGACGAGCGGCACCGCGAAGGTGAGCCCCCACGCGTCGGGGACGCCCGCGCCGAGGACGACGCCGACGACCGTCCCGATCTGCCAGACGATCCACAGCGACGCGGCCGCGCCGAGGTAGTAGCGCCACCGGCTCCGGTCCGGGTTCTCATCGAACTCAGCGACCGAGAGGGCGTACGCCTGGTCGGTGAGGAGGTAGGCGAGCCCCGCGCGGAGCCGGCGACCGTAGTCGGCGAAGTGCGGCGCGATGGAGGCGGAGTACATCAGCATCCGGAGGTTGATCACGGCCGCCGTCCCGACGACGACGGCGAGGGGCGCATTCTCGCCGAGCAGTTCGAGCGCCGCGAGCTGGGAGGCGCCGGCGAACACGATCACGGACATCCCGACCGCCTCGGCGAGACCGAGCCCGGCGTCGACCGCCGCGATCCCTGCGACGAGGGCGAACGGCGCGACGCCGAGCATGAGCGGCGAGACGTCACGCACCCCGGCTAATAGGTCCTCGTCGAAGACGCCCCCGCCCACGGCTACTCCTCCCGCGGGTATGGCGGCTCGTCGTACTTCGCCGCGAGGTGGTCGGCGTGATCCAGCTTCGCGTTCGCCTTCCGGAAGGCGCCGAGCAGCGAGTGGATCTCGCGCTCGGTCGGGTGCGCACGCCCGAGTAGCCGGCGCATCAGCAGCGCGTTCTTCTCGCGGACGTGGTCGCGCTGCCCCGTCGCCGCGAGGAACTCGTCGAAGAACTCGTGGAAGCGCTCGAGGTCGGCCTCCGGAGCACGGGTCACCTCCGTGTCGGGCAGCTGCGTCTCCTCGACCGTGAGATCGCGAAGCTCGTACAAGAGGACCGTCGCGGCCTGCCCGAGGTTCAAGACGGGGTAGTCGTCGTCGGCCGGGATCGAGCACACCTCGTCGAGCCGCGAGAGCTCCTCGTTGTTGAGCCCCCGCCCCTCGCGGCCGAAGACGATCGCGGTGGGCGCGTCGACCGTCTTCAGCGACTCGCGCAGCTCGACCGGGGTCTTGAACGGGAACCGCTCGTGGCTACGGTCGTCCTCGCCGGTGATCGCGGTCGTGCCGACCGTGTGGTAGTTCGCGACGACCTCGTCGAATGTGACCTCGTCGGCGTTCGGAAGCACGTCCTCGCGGGCGTGTCCGGCGAAGCCGTACGCCTCGCCGTCCTCCGCGATCTCCGGCGGGTTCACGAGCTTGAGGTCCGCGAGCCCGAAGTTCTTCATCGCCCTCGCGATGGTGCCGACGTTGCCCGGCGTCTCGGGCTCGACGACGACGACCACGGGCTTCCGTCGACCGCTCGCGGGCGTTTCGACCGCGTCGACGTCCGACTCCTCGTCGCTCATCGGTCCGACGGGTAGTCGGTCGAGAGGTCGAGGTCGGACTCGGCGAGCTCCTCTTCCGTCAGCTCCTCGTCCGAGCGCTCCTTGCCGGCGAGTTCGACGATGTCGATCCGCTCGCCCTGGAAGTCCTCTTCGAGCCGCTCCTGGACCTCCTGCTGATCGGGCAGGTCCGGGAGGCCGTCGGGGTCCTCGTCGACGTGCTCGACCGAGCCGTACCCCTCCGGCGCCTCATTGCCGGCGGCGACCCACTCGTGGAACCGGTCGGCGAACTCGACGGACCCCTTGTACTCGCTGCCGCCCGCCTCGCGGAACCAGTAGAGCAGGTCGGGTTCGTGCTCGGCGCAGAGCAGCACTTCGCCCTCCGGTTCGCCGTACACGATCTCCGCCTGCCTACAGCGGTTGATCTCCTCGTCGCCGTGCTCGAGGTAACAGACATCGCAGGGCTCTTCGACGAGGGTGACGAGCCGCACGAGTCGCTCTCGCGGATCTTCGGGGATCTCGTCGAGGGGCTTCAGCTCCTCGTCGTCGGTGAATATCTCGTCCTCCTCGAAGCGCCACCCGCGGAGGCCGATGCTCACTTTCGCCATGTCTCACGCTACGCTCCGGCGGCGATAAAAGCGCGTCCTTCCCGGCACGAGGGGTCGCTACGCCGCGGCGAGGTCGAAGCGGCGGCCGCGAGCGAGAGCCAGACCGCGACGGGGAGTGGACGGAGAGTTCATACGGGTCGTGGACGCACCGAGTGACATGGCCCTCCCCGGACCCGTGACGGCGCGACGCCGACGCCGCCGTTTATCACTCCGGCCCCCCTCGGCGCAGACATGAGACGGCGGCGACTCCTCGGGCTGGCCGCAGCCGCGACGACGGGCGCCGCGGCGGGCTGTCTCGGGGGCGACGACGCGACGACCGACGGCGACGCGGGTGGCGGGCCGGACGGCGCGAACGGCGGAGCCGACGACGCAGACTGGCCGACCGGAACGTACGCCGACTACGAGACGACGACCGTGACCGTCGAAGGTCCGGACGGGGGAGCTCGGGGGCCGGTGACGGCGGCAATCGCGGACACCCGTAACAAGCGAATCCTCGGCCTCAGCAGCGCCGAGTCGCTGCCCGACGAGGGCGGGATGTTATTCGTACACGACTCCCCCGGCCCCCTGACGTACGTGATGCGCGAAATGGACTTCGGCATCGACATCGTCTACGTCGACGGCGACCGAGAGATCACCTCGATCCACAACGCGCCCGAACCGGGACCGAACGAGGACGGTGAAGATCAACGGTATTCCGGCTCCGGGCAGTACGTGCTGGAGGTCCCCTACGAGTGGACCGACCGCCACGAGGTCGCGGTCGGCGACTCGGTGCGGTTTAATATATAAGTGGGGTTCGGAGGCGTGTGCGATCAGTTATAACCAGCCGATCGTGGCCCTGCGACGAACACCTCCAAACCCCCAGTCGCGAGGGGGCGCACGCTCGCTGTGCTCCTCGGTCGCTCACACCGTTCGCTCCCTGCGGTGCTTGCGTCGCCTGCGCCCCCTCGCGACTGCCCCTTCGAGTCCCACCCGACCGCGACCGCACCTCACGCCTCCCCAGCCTCGTCGCTCACGCCCTTCGGGCGTTCGCGACTCCCTCGCGCGTGCCCCTCGCGGCCTCCGCTTCGCTCCGGCCGCTCGGTCGCACGCACCACCGCCCGCCGACCATTTATAAGCGATTGCGAGGGCAGTTCTCCGGCGAGCGCCTCGGGTACTCGCCCCGTTTATGTCGCTCGCGCCCGTGGTGATCGTATGCGAAACGTGGACGCCGCGGGGCTCGGGATCGGCGACGACCATCCGCCCCGGATCATGGGCGTGCTCAACGTCTCAGAGGAGTCGCCGTACGACCCCAGCGTGTACGACGACCCCGGCGAGGCCGCCGCGTACGTCGACGAGGAACTGATCGGCGAGGGCGCCGACATCGTGGACGTGGGGCTTGAGTCGGCGAACAAGGACCTCGACGTGCTCTCGGCCGAACAGGAACTCGACCGCCTCGACACCGCGGTCGAGACCCTCGAATCGACCTCCGGCGACGCCGTCTGGTCGATCGAGACGCGCTATCACGAGGTCGCGGACGAGGCGCTCTCGCGCGGGTTCGACATGGTCAACGACATCTGCGGGTTCGCCGACGCCGAGATGCCCCGCGTCTGTCGCGAACACGACGTGGCGGTGTCGAAGATGGCCTCGCCGCCGGACCTCGAACGCCCGGGCGCGGTCGAGGACGTCGACGACATCTACGAGGCGCTCTCGATGAACGGCCTCACCGACAAGACGATCCTCGACCCCGCGTTCGGCGGCTGGTCCGAGGCCAAGACCCACGAAGACGACCGGGAGACGTTCCACCGGCTCCGGGAGTTCCGGGGGTACGGCCGCCCGCTGCTCGTCTCGATCAACCGCAAGAGCTTCCTCAAGACCATCGCGGGCCGCAGCACCGAGGAGGCGCTGCCGGTCTCGCTCGCCGCCACGTCGATGGCGGTCGAGCGCGGCGCGCACGTGATCCGCACCCACGACGTGGCCGAGACGCGCGACGCGGCGCTCGTCGGCGCCGAGTTCGCCCGCGACCGACACGACTCTCGCGGCGACTCCGACGCGGTCGGAGTCGAGGAGCTCGACGTGACGACGGTCCGCGAGGCCGAGCGTCACCTCGACCGGATCGGCGCGCCGGAGGCCGCTCGGGGCGACCGCGGCGCCGCCGACACCGCCGTCGTTCGTACCTACAAACTCACCGGGCTCGACGACCCCGCCGTCGGTGCCCTCCGCGCCGCGACCGTCGGCGACGACGCGACCGGCGCGACGTTCGCGCTGGGCGATCCGAACCGGGCGGCCGCGGCGACCCCGTCCGCGACCGACGGCGGCACCGGCGGGGCGTCGTCAGGCGGCGACGACCCCGCTGACGGCCGCCGCGGGCTCCTGATCGCGACGCCCGCGGCGCTCGACTCGGTTAGAGAGGCGGTATCCGGCGCTTCACGGGCGCTTGACGCCGCGATCGACGGTATCGACCGACACGTGAATTAAGAGAAAGTTTATGCCCTCGTGTAGACAACCGATCGACCGGACGCCGGAGGGGCACGCGGGTAGGGGTACTCTGTGCCACTCCGGCCCATACCATATCTCGCCCGCTGAGCGGCGGCGCCGATCGACGGGCGCCCAGTCGCGCGTCCCGAGGGGGGCCCGCACGTGAACTTCGCGACCTTCGAGCCCGTCTACGAGGCGATCCTCGCCGACTTCGGGTTCGACCGGGCCGACGACGAGCGCGTCCGCGATACTGCCGCCGACCTCGCGACTCCGTTCCCGCTCGGCCGCCTCGGTGACTGGGCGGACGAGACGGTCGCCGTCGCGGGCGCGGCCCCCTGTCTCGCCGACGAGGTCGAACTCGCCCGCGACGCCGATGTCGTCGTCGCGGCCTCGACCGCGGCGGACGCGCTCGCTGACCGCGGCGTCGCGGTCGACTGTATGGTGACAGACCTCGACAAGAACCCGGAGACGGCCGCGGAACTGACGCGCGATGGCGTCCCAGTCGCCGCGCACGCCCACGGCGACAACCTCCCGGCGGTCCGCGAGTGGCTCCCGCGCTTCGCCGACGAGTGGACGCTGGCGACGACGCAGGCGGCGCCCGTCGGGCCGCTCCGCAACCCCGGCGGGTTCACCGACGGCGACCGCGCGGCGTTCCTCGCCGACCACCTCGGGGCCGGCGAACTGGTCTTTCCGGGGTGGGAGTTCGACGACCCCGCGGTCGACCCGATGAAGGCGCTGAAGCTCGACTGGGCGGCCAGACTGCTGCGCTGGCTCGAACGCCGCCGCGACGAGCGGTTCGCGGTGCTCGACGGGCGGCGTGCGGACGCCGACGCGGCGCTCCGAGAGATACTCGGCGAGGCGTTCGCCCGAGACGCGGCCGACCAGTAGCCCGCGTCAGTCCGACCGCTCCACGCGCGGCTCGGGGAACAGATCGCTCTCGTCGCGCTCGCCGATCCACTCGGCCAGCTGGACGAGCTGGTCGGCGGCCGCCTCGAACAGGCGCTCGGCCTTCTCCGGCGTCACGTCGGTCGGGTCGCCGAACGCGCCGTTCGCGGAGTTGTCGACCGCGTCGTAGAAGGTTCGCGCGCCGTGGACGGTCGTCTCGGCGCTTTCGAGGTCGACGAGCCCGCCGTCGCGCGCGTCCTCGAGCCGGTCCTCGCGGACGAGGTCGGGCGCGAGGTGGGTGACCATCGCCGTCTCCTTGGGGCCCGCGTGGGGGCCGTTGCGCTCGAAGAGGTCGTCGACCAGCTCCGGGATCGACTCGTCCCACATCCACTCGACAGCGTAGGCGACCTCGTCCTCGTGGAGCCGGCGGCCGACCTCTCGGAGGTGCTGGACGTTTCCGCCGTGGGCGTTCACGAACACCACGCGGTCGATCCCGTGGTACGCGAGGTTCCGGGCGAACGACTCGACGTAGTCGCGGAACTCCGGCGGGTCGACCCACATCGTCCCCGGGAACTGGCGGTGGTGGGGACTAACGCCGACGTTGATCGTCGGCGTCCGGAACGCGTCGGATCGGTCCGCGGCCGCCGTCGCCAGCCCCTCGGCGATCAGGTGGTCGGTCCCGAGCGGAAGGTGCGGGCCGTGCTGTTCGGTCGAGCCGAGCGGGACGAGCGCGACGGAGCCGGGAGCCAGCGCGTCGCCGAGCTCCGGCCAGGTGCGGTCCGCGAGGTACATATCACCGCCTCGCGCGCGACACGTATCAACCCCGCTCTCTCGGTCCGGTTCGCCGCGATCGGGACCGGCGAGCGTCCGCGACGCGCCGTTGCTTCGACCCGTGTCGACACCCTTTTTGTGTCGTCCGGCCGAACCGGTGACCATGTTCGGAGGCGGCGGCATGAACCCGCGGAAGATGAAACAGATGATGAAACAGATGGGGATCGACGTCGAGGAGCTCGACGCCGAGCGGGTCGTCATCGAGACGGCCGACGGCGACGACCTCGTCTTCGACGGCGCGCAGGTCACCAAGATGGACGCCCAAGGGCAGGAGACGTACCAGATCGTCGGGTCGCCCGACGCGGTGGCCGACGCGGGCGGCGCGGCCGCAGTCGAGGGCGGTGCGGACGCGAGCGCGATCGAAGCCGAGGACGCGGCCGACGAAGACGATGGCATTCCGGAGGAGGACGTCCGGCTGGTCGCCGAGCAGGCTGGCGTCTCGAAGGACGACGCCCGCGAGGCGCTGGAGGCGGCCAACGGCGAGCCCGCGCGGGCGATCTCGGACCTCCAGTGACGGACGCCGCGTACCTGCTCGTCCACGCGGACCGCGAGTACCTACTGGAGCCGGGCGAGGAGTTCGGCACCGACCTCGGCGTGATCGAGGTCCCAGAGGACGTCTCGGCCGGCGACGAGGTCGAGACGCACCTCGGCACCGTCTTCGAGGTCCGCGCGCTCCGCGGCCCGGACCTGTTCAACCACCTCGAACGCACCGGCGCGCCGATGATGCCCCGCGACGTGGGCCTCGTGATGGGGCATACCGGCGCGTCCGGCGGCGACCGCATCCTCGACGCCGGCACCGGGACCGGGATCCTCGCCGCGTACCTGGGGCGCGCCGGCGCCGACGTGACCACCTACGAGATCGACCCCGAGTTCGCCGACGTCGCTCGCGAGAACATGGCGACGGCGGGCGTCTCCGACCGCGTCGACGTCCGGACCGGCGACCTCACCGACGAGCTGGACGCGCTCGCCGACGGCGAGCCGTTTGACGCCCTGACGCTCGACACCGGCGACGCTCCCGCGGTCGTCGAGCGCGCGGACGACCTGCTCGCGCCCGGCGGCCGCCTCGGCGTCTACTCGCCGTTCGTCGAGGGGACCCGCGAGGCGGCGCTCGCGGCCCGTGAGGCCGGCTTCACCGAGGTCGAGACGTTAGAGACGATCCAGCGCGAGATGGACTTCTCCGACCGCGGCTCGCGCCCCTCCACCGCGGGCGTGGGCCACACGGGCTACCTCGTGTTCGCCCGGGCCCCCTGACCCCGCCGCCGACACCTCTCTCCTCCCGACCCCGGTCAGCGCAACGGTCTTTCGGATCGCGACGGTCGAAACGGTGTGGGCGCGGACGACGCTGAACCCGAGGCCGACGCAGCCGCCGGAAGCGACGGGTCCGGGCCGTCACGCACCCCCGAGGACGCCGGAAGCGACGGGTCCGCCTCGGCAGGTGCTCCTGCCGCTGCCGACCCCGACTGCGTCGGCGACGCGACGGAGGTCGCCGACGCCCTTCCGCGTCCCGACGACCCCCTGACCGAGTCGGTCGAGGCCGCGTTAGCGGGGCGTTCCGGGGTCGTCGCGGTCGGCGTCCCGCTCCGACTCCTCCCGGCGGTGCTCGCGGCCCGCGAGCGATCGCCGGGACCGCTGTGGCGGGTCGCGTGTCGCCCCGGCGTCGTCGACGCGCTCGCTCGCGCGCCGGTCCTCGGCACCGCGGTCGCCGAGGCGGTCGAACGCGACGAAATGCGAGTCCGGACCGGCGACCCGCTCGGGCACGGGACGGGCGGGACGCTCTTCGCGACCCCGGAGCGCGCCGACGCCGTGGTCGGTCCCCGCGGGGACCGCTCGCTCGCGACGACGGCGGCCGGTGCCCGTCCGGAGGCGGTCGGCGCCGCCCGCGCGACCGCTGCGGCGCGGTTCGACGCCGCGACGGTCGAGCCGGTCGAGATGCCTTCTCGGCGGCGACTGCTCGCGGTGGCGCGGGAGATCCTCGACGACCGCTTCGCCGACGACCTCGCGACCGTGCTGGAGTCGCTTCCGCCGGGCGAGTTCGGCCGCGCGACGGAGCCGTCGGACCGGTCGCTCCTCGTCGCGCTCGCGGCCCGACACGACCACCTCTTCCGCGACCTCCGGGCGTGGGCCGGCGCCGACGGCATCGGGATCGCCCCGGCACAGGAGTTCACCGGCGACCGGCAGGCCCTCGTCGAGCGGGAGCTGATCGAGTCGATCAAGATGCCGGCGGGACCGGGGCGGCCGATGCTCCGCCTCCGCGCGGTCGACGACGCGCTGTTGCGCGCCCGCGCCGAGGAAGTGCCGAGCGTCCTCGAAGGGCGGTTCGATCTGCCGACCGACGCGGACGGGCGGACCCGACACGACGCCGGCCGCGGCGAACGCCGGCCGGTCTGGGAGCGGAAGCGTCGGTGAGTGCGGGCCCGCGACTCGCCGTCGGAGGCGGTCCGTCGATCCGACGTGACAAGAACTAACTCGCGGCGGCGCCCTCAGAACGGTATGACGACGTTCTCCGACAGGGTCGAACGGATCTCGATAAGCGGGATCCGCGAGGTGTTCGAGGCGGCCGGCGACGACGCGATCAACCTCGGGCTCGGACAGCCCGACTTCCCGACGCCGCCCCACGCCCGCCAAGCCGCCGTCGACGCGATCGAGTCCGGAAAGGCGGACGCGTACACCGAGAACAAGGGGACCCCCGCGCTGCGGGAGGCGATCGCCGAGAAGCACCGCGCCGATCAGGGGATCGACCTCGACCCCGACAACGTCATCGCGACCGCGGGCGGCAGCGAGGCGCTCCACGTCGCCTTGGAGGCGCACGTCGACGCCGGCGACGAGGTGCTGATCCCGGACCCCGGGTTCGTCTCCTACGACGCGCTGACGAAGCTGGCCGGCGGCGAACCCGTCCCCGTGCCGCTCCGCGACGACCTCACGATCGACCCGGCCGCGGTCGAGGCGGCGATCACCGAGGACACCGCGGCGTTCGTCGTCAACTCTCCAGGGAATCCGACCGGGGCGGTCTCCTCCGAGGAAGACGTCCGGGAGTTCGCGCGCATCGCCGACGAGCACGACGTGCTCTGTCTCTCCGACGAGGTGTACGAGTACACCGTCTTCGACGGCGAACATCACTCGCCGATCGAGTTCGCCGAGACGGACAACGTCGTCGTCGTCAACTCGGCCTCGAAGCTGTTCTCGATGACCGGCTGGCGGCTCGGCTGGGTGTACGGCGCCGAGGGGCGCGTCGAGCGCATGCTGCGCGTCCACCAGTACGCGCAGGCGTGCGCCTCGGCGCCGGCGCAGTACGCCGCCGAGGCCGCGCTGCGGGGCGACCGCGGCGTGGTCGACGAGATGACGGCGTCCTTCGAGCGCCGCCGCGACATCGTCTTGGAGGGGTTCGCGGAGATCGGCCTCGACTGTCCCACCCCGAAGGGGGCCTTCTACGCGATGCCGCGGGTGCCCGAGGGGTTCGTCGACGAGTGTCTCGACCGCGGCGTGGTCGTCGTCCCCGGCGAGGCGTTCGGGGAGAACGGCGCCGGTCACGCGCGGGTCTCGTACGCGACCGACGAGAGCGACCTGCGCGAGGCGCTCGACGTGATGGCGGAAGCGTACGAGGCGGCCCGCTGAGGCGACGGCGAGGCGCCTCGGCCGATCAGTTCCCCCCGTCGTTCACGATCCGGAGGTACCGCTCGTAGTACTCGTCGCCGTACCGGATCATCGCTTCTTCGGTCTCGCGGACGCCGGCGTCCTTGCGAACGTTCCCGTCGAGGTAGTGGCGCGCGTCGATCGCGCGGAGCAGTTCGGCGTACGCGTCGGAGTACGGGTGCGTCTCGCCGTACTCCTCTGCCTCGGCCCGATCGACGATCCGTCCGGCCTCCGCGGAGAGTTCGTCCTGCTCGACCCTCGGACCGACGAGCGCCGCCCGGAGGATCGACTCCACTCGCTCGGGGCTCTCGGCGACCGCCTCGGCGGTCGGCCGGTGGACGGCCTCGTGAAACCGCTCCCGTTCGATTTCGACCCGGTAGGTGGTGTCTCGGTAGGTCACGTAGTCGGGACCGTCGTCGTCGAGCAGCGCGCTCTCCGCGCGCGAAGCTTCGGCCCGATACGCGTAGCCGCCGCGCTCGACCAGTCCGACGGGATAGCCGCCCACGCCACCGCGGGCCCGCGCGGCAAAGTGCGCGATGTGGACGGCCCGCTGGTCGGCCTCCGGGAGATCCCCGTCTTCGCCGCCGTCGACCGGCGACTCGCCGTCGCCGGCTGACGCTCCGTCGCTCTCGGCCTCGAAGAGCCGGAGAACCGGGTAGGTCTCGGCGACCTCGTCGACGATCACCGACCCGAGCCGGTAGTAGGTCCCCTCGAAGCGGACGTACGCGGGGTCGTCCGGCTCCGCGAAGAACGGCTTCCGGTGTCGGATCGTGTGCGGCTCGCCCGCCAGCGCGGCGTCGAGCGCCGCCCCGTCCCACCGCTCGGGCGGGGCGTCGGGGTCGCGAACGTACCGGTCGCGCAGCGAGCCCTCGACCCGCGAGAGCGAGAGCCGCAGTTCCGGCCCGTCGTCTGACTCGTCGTCGCTATCGGTCCCGAGACAGCCGGCGGCGGCGCCGATGCCGCCCGCGAGCGCACCGGCGAGCAGTCGACGGCGGGAGGGCGCGAGTTCGTCCATACGGGGCAGTCGCACTCGCCGCGGCAAAGTCCTTGCCGAAACTCAAGCGCCCGCTTGTGTCACCCGGCGCGACGCGGGCCGGGCCGGGCCGGGCCGGGGCCGCCGAAGCCGCCTATGAATAACTACAGGTTATTCACTACCGGTGGAGAGTTTCCGCAAGTTATAGTGCCGACGGCGCAGTATCGGTGCGTAATGGACCGGAACATACAGGTCAGCCGCCTCGACCGGCAGGCGGTCGAGGACCAGGAGGTCGAAATCGTCGAGCGAAAGGGGATCGGTCACCCAGACTCGATCTGCGACGGCGTCGCGGAGTCGGTCTCGCGGGCGCTCTCGCAGCTCTACTTGGACCGCGTCGGCAAGGTGCTCCACTACAACACCGACGAGACGCAGCTGGTCGCCGGCCGCGCGGCCCCCGCGTTCGGCGGCGGCGAGGTCGTCGAGCCCGTCTACATCCTCATCGTCGGCCGCGCCACGAAGGAGTACGACGGCGAGCAGCTCCCGGTCGACTCGACCGCGCTCGCGGCCGCCCGCGACTACCTCGCCGAGGCGATCCCTGAGCTCGAGTACGGCACCGACGTGGTCGTCGACGTGAAGCTCGGCGAGGGCTCCGGTGACCTCCAGGACGTGTTCGGCGAGGAGACGCAGGAGGTTCCGATGGCCAACGACACCTCCTTCGGCGTCGGCCACGCGCCGCTCACCGAGACGGAGACGATCGTCCGCGAGGCCGAGCGCGCGCTCAACACGACCTACCACGACGACCACCCCGAGCTCGGCCCCGACGTAAAGATCATGGGTAAACGCGAGGGCGACCGGATCGACATCACCGTCGCCGCCGCGATGGTCGACGCCTACGTCGACGGGCTCGACGAGTACGACGACGCGGTCGCGTCCGTCCGCGAGTACGTCGACGACCTCGCCCGCGAGTACACCGACCGCGAGGTCAACGTCGACGTGAACACGGCCGACGACTACGACGAGGGCTCCGTCTACCTGACTGTCACCGGCACTTCCGCCGAGCAGGGCGACGACGGCTCCGTCGGGCGCGGCAACCGCGCCAACGGCCTCATCACCCCGAACCGCCCGATGTCGATGGAGGCTACCTCCGGGAAGAACCCCGTCAACCACATCGGGAAGATCTACAACCTGCTCTCCACCCGCGTCGCCGAGTCCGTCACCGAGGAGGTCGACGGGATCCGCGACCTCCAGGTCAGGCTCCTCTCGCAGATCGGCCGGCCGATCGACGAGCCGCACGTCGCGGACGCGCAGATCGTCACCGAGGACGGCGTCACGCTGAGCGACATCGAGGCCGACGTCGTCGACATCGTCGACCGCGAGCTGGCCGACGTGACGGACGTGACCCGCAGCGTCATCGAGGGCGACGTCTCGACGTTCTGAGCCGGGCGCCGCCGGTCGCGATCTCTCCCCTCCACCGCCCGCCGACCGCGACCGCCCCGCCCTCCACCGCCCGCCG
>NZ_SGTV01000049.1:0-17289 GCF_005435035.1 Halorubrum sp. SD690R
TCGTGGCAGCAGCTCGGAAGATGCTGGTATCGATCTACCACATGCTTGATCGGGGAGAAGCGTACGATCCACCGGGTGTAACCGCATAGACGAGGGATCTGAGGGCCGCCGGTCCGGCGGCCCTCAGTGGCCGGCCGAGGCCCTCCGTGAGCGTCAGCTATCGCCAGACAGCGACCGCACCGCAGACACGCTCCGACCGCCTGCCGGTTGTGAGAACAGCAGATCCCCGGACGGCGTAATCATTTTATCGCTAGACGTGGTTTGCCCGGGTAGCAGCGTTTCCATAGGTGAAATCCTCAGCAGGGGATACGTTCTTGGAGTCGTACTGAATACAGAGCGCGAGTGTCGTACTAAGTTCCTCTCGGATTCGGTCAGGCCGGAGCGCTCAGTACAGGGGACGTAGTTCGCGGCTATGCCCGGATCGATCTGAGTGCTCTCTTTCTGTGTGACAGAATTTTTAAACTATGCGGGAACATTATCATCTGTATGTCTTCTCGCGGGTCAATACTCCTTGAGGAGATGGTATGGCCAGAAGTCGAATCGGCGCTCGAAAACGGAACACGGACCGCGATTGTCGCCGTCGGTTCAATCGAACAGCACGGCCCTCATCTCCCGTTGAACATGGACACATTGGACGGTGACGAACTCTCGCGGCGGATTGCGGAGAAACTAGGGGACGCGATTGCTGCGCCGACGATTCGGCCTGGATGCTCGGGGCATCATATGGAGTTCCCGGGAACAATCACTGTCCCGCCCGAGACATTGATGGATGTGATCCGGGCATATTGTCGGTCGCTCGATGAACACGGCTTCGAACACATCGTCCTTGTCCCGACCCACGGTGGGAACTTCGGCCCAGTCAAAACTGTCGCACCCGATGTCGGCCGAGAAATCGAGGCCACCGTGATTCCCCTCGCTGACCTTGACGAGCATATGCAGTTACTGAATGATGGCCTCAGTGAGGCAGGAATCGACTACCATCAAGATGTGATTCACGCCGGCGCAGCCGAGACAGCGGTGGTGTTGGCGGTAAATGAGGACTTGGTCAAGATGGAGAACATCGAGCCCGGCCCCGAAGGAAAGATCTCTACCGCTCGCCTTCTCAGCGAGGGGTTCAAAACAATCACCCAAAACGGTGTGCTTGGCGATCCGGCTGAAGCAACCGCTGAAGCCGGCGAAACTATCATTCAGAACGTGGTGGATACCTACGTTGATCACATCGAGAACGAACGTCGTTCTGTGTAGATACTCGTCACCACCGAAGTTGAACGATTAATGGGCAAGCGAATTCTACCGGCTGATTCAGGATATAGACGGAGAAAGTAACATTGTTCAGGTGCTGACTACATCCTCCGTATCTCGCACGCCGATCCTATCAATGATTAAGGATTTCAACGGAGCCGGCTATTTATCAACGGATGAATGAGGCCTCGGAGGCGTTCCCTACCGGTCCCTACGCTTTGACCTTCTCGCGGAACCGCTCGCGGACCTTCTCAACCTTCGGCTGCGCGTGCATCGTACAGTAGGCGTCGGCCGGGTTCTTCTCGAAGTAGTCCTGGTGTTTCTCCTCGGCGCGGTAGAACGTCTCCAGCGGTTCGACCTCGGTCACGACCTCGTCGTCGTAGCCGCCCTCCTCGTCGAGGGCCGCCACGTACTCCTCCGCGAGCCGCCGCTGCTCGTCGTCGTGAGAGAGCACGATCGAGCGGTACTGGCTCCCAACGTCCGGGCCCTGTCGGTTCAGCTGCGTCGGGTCGTGGACCGTGAAGAACACTTCGAGGATGTCCTCGTAGGAGAGGGCGTCGGCGTCGTACTCGACCTGGACGACCTCCGCGTGGCCGGTGTTGCCGGTACACACCTCGCGGTAGGTCGGGTCGTCCGCGTGGCCGCCGGCGTAGCCGGAGGTGACGCTTTCGATCCCGTCGAGCTGCTTGAACGCCGCCTCGACGCACCAGAAGCAGCCGCCGCCGACCGTCGCGGTCTCGGTCTCTGTCATGGGATCCCGTTGGCGTCGCAGACGTATTAATGACCCGCGGCGTGCGGCGGGTGTGCCGGCTGGCGATCCACAGCTAACCCGAATCGCGGTCACGACGTGCCGGACCCCGTCCGAGGAATCAGCGAACCGAGGCACCAAGTTCTCCGAGCGGAGATGTTCCCCAGATGATCGAGTGGTTCGGTAGTGGCGAAAACGCTCTATCCATGCTCATCCCGCTGGTCGGGATCTGCGTCATCGTGGTTGCCGAACGAGTGACCGGGACCAACCGCGCCAAACGGTACGTCCTCCCGGCGTTCGTCCTCTGGTTCGGCCTCCGAGCCGTGATCGGACTCGAACAGGGACCGATCGTTTCGCTTCCCCGTCCGGTCGGGCTCCTCCTCGCCGTCTCGCTTCTGGTCGGGTTCCTGTCGCTGCTGCTGTACGGGTTCTACGTCCTGTGGGCGGGACGGGACCCGATCGCCTCACGCGCGTGACCTCGTGTCCGGCGGTCGGGCTCCGACCGCCCCCGTCGCCGAACGCGTTCGCCCGGCAACCCTGCGGTCGAACGGTAGACCTTTGCCGTCGCCCGCTCCAGTCCCGGTATGGTTTCGCTGGGACTGGTGGTGGCGCGGTTCAACGACTCCGTCACGGAGCCGATGGCCGAGGCCGCCCGCGAGGCGGCGGCCGACCGCGACGCCGTCGTCGTCGACGAACTGAGCGTGCCGGGCGCGTACGACAGCCCGCTGGCCGCCGACCGCCTCGCGCGCCGCGAGGACGTCGACGCGGTCGCGGTCGTCGGCGCCATCGTCACCGGCGACACCGACCACGACCGGGTCATCGCGACCGCGACCGCCGAGAAGCTCACCGACGTGAGCCTCGACCGGGACACGCCGGTCACCTTCGGCGTGAGCGGCCCCGGGATGTCCGGCGCGGAGGCGCGCGAGCGGATCGACAAGGGCGCGGACGCGGCCGCGGCGGCGATCGACCTCGCCGAGGAACTCGACTGACACCCACGAGCCGACTACACACGACACATGAGCGACGCATACGACTTCTCGGAGCGGATCGGACGCGTAGAGCCCAGCGCGACGCTGGCGATATCGAACCTCGCGGCGGAGAAGGAGGCCGAAGGAGCCGACATCGTCGACCTCTCGGTCGGCGAGCCCGACTTCGACACCCCGGAGAACGTCGTCGAAGCGGGCAAGGACGCGCTCGACGCGGGCCACACGGGATACACCTCCTCGAACGGCGTGCCCGAACTCAAGGAGGCGATCGCGGCGAAGCTCCGCGGCACCGGGATCGACGCCGACGCGGACGAGGTGATCGTCACCCCCGGCGGCAAGCAGGCGCTGTACGAGACGTTCCAGACGCTGATCGACGAGGGCGACGAGGTCGTGCTCCTCGACCCCGCGTGGGTCTCCTACGAGGCGATGGCGAAGCTCGCCGGCGGCGACCTCTCTCGGGTCGACCTCGCGCCGCACGGGTTCCAGCTGGAGCCCGCGCTCGACGAGCTCGCCGAGACGGTCTCCGACGACACCGAACTCCTCGTCGTCAACTCCCCGTCCAATCCCACCGGCGCGGTGTTCTCCGAGGCCGCGATGGAGGGCGTTCGCGACCTCGCCGTCGAGCACGACGTCGCGGTCATCTCCGACGAGATATACGAGCGCATCGTCTACGACGCCGAGCACGTCTCGCTCGCGAGCCTCGACGGGATGGCCGACCGCACGGTGACGATCAACGGCTTCTCGAAGGCGTACTCAATGACCGGCTGGCGGCTCGGCTACCTCCACGCCACCGACGAGTTCGTCGGCGAGGCGGGCAAGCTCCACTCCCACTCCGTCTCCTGCGCGACGAACTTCGTCCAGCGCGCCGGGATCGAGGCCTTAGAGAACACCGAGACGGCAGTCGAGGAGATGCGCGACGCCTTCGCCGACCGCCGCGACCTCCTCGTCGACCTGTTCGACGAGCACGGCGTCGACGTCGACGTCGGCGACGGCGCGTTCTACATGATGATCCCCGTCGACGACGACGATCAGGCGTGGTGCGAGGCGGCGATCGAGGAGGCCGCGGTCGCCTGCGTCCCCGGGAGCGCGTTCAACGCCCCGGGCTACGCGCGCATCTCCTACGCCGCGAGCGAAGAGCGCCTGCGCGAGGCGGTCGACCGCCTCGTCTCGAACGACCTGCTGTAGCGGGGGACGGTCTCCGGACCGGCGCGTCGTGGCCGGCGCACCGCTACGCTCTCGGGAGCCCTCCCGGTCGACGCATCGCCTCGCTTTTCGTCGGTGCGTCGTCGCTAAATTCTCCAGCTGAGCGGCCGCATCCCCCAGTAGCGCGAATCTGCGGTGCGTTTTTACCGCTGCTCCGCGAAGTTTCAACTCGGTGGTACGATGTACGACAACATACTGTTCCCGACGGACGGAAGCGCCGGCTCGGAAGCGGCGGCGGCACACGTGAGCGAACTCGCGTCGGCGTTCGACGCGACGGTCCACGTGGTCCACGTCGTCGACACCCGCGAGGGCGGCCTCGGCGTGAGCGGGGCGTTCGTCCACGAAGACAGCCAGGCGATGAGCGGAGTCTCGCCGGAGACGGGCTACATCGGCAGACACGAGGACGTCGACGCCGACGAGGTGGAGGCCGAGCTCACCGCTCACGCGAGAGAGCTCGTCGGGGCCGCGGCGGAGTCACCGGACGACATCAACATGACGACGGCCGTCGAGATGGGGACCCCTCACTCGGCGATCCTCCAGTACGCCGACGACCACGACGCCGACCTCATCGTGATGGGGACCCACGGCCGCACCGGCGTCGAGCGCTACCTGCTGGGGAGCGTCACAGAGAAAGTCGTACGGCTGGCGGACGCGCCCGTCGTGACGGTCCGGGCGGACGAATCGGACGGCGAGTGACGGTCGCTCCGTCACCGCAGCACATTTTCCCGGCGCCCCGCAACGGGACCGCATGGACGAGGCCGAGCGAGAGGCGATACTCGACCGGGTCACCAGCCAGAGCGCGACGGTCGGCGCGTCGGTCCCGGACGAGGTCACCATCGACGGCACCGCGGTCGACCTCTCCGAGTTCATCGTGGAGACGCGCGCAGTCGACACGGTCCCGCCGGAGGTCGAGCGCAAGGTGTCGTCGGTGAAGTCGACGCTCCGCGCCGAGCGCGAGCGTCGGATGGCCCGACTGCGAGGCGAAGGCGCCGAAACCAACGCGGGCGACACCCCCGATGACCCCCCGCTCGACCGTGAGACCGCCGAACTGCTCGCGGACGAGGTCGTCGGGATCGACCGAGCGCTGAACGCATTGGAGACGATCCGCCACCCCGACTTCGCCGACGCGCACCGCTCCGCGACGCTGGACGGCCACGAGCGCTGGCTCGCCTTCGTCGACGAGGTCCGGTGATCGCGGGCCTCGGCGGGCGTCCGATGCGACGTTCCGAAACCCTTACTCCCGGTCCGGGACACCTGCTCGTATGAGCGATACGTCCGAGTCGACGGATGACGCGGGGGAGTCCCCCGACGGGGGCGACGACGCCGCGGCCGCCGTCGACGCCGAGGAGGTCCGTCACGTCGCCGACCTGGCGCGCGTCAGGCTCGCCGACGACGAGGTCGACGAGTTCGCGGCGCAGTTCGGCGACATCTTAGAGTACTTCGAGGCGCTCGACGAGGTCCCCGAGACCGAACGCGAGGAGGACCTCGTCAACGTGATGCGCCCCGACGAGGTCCGCGACGGCCTCTCGCAGGAGGAGGCGCTCGCGAACGCCGAGGAGACGGAAGACGGCTTCTTCGTCGGCCCGAAGGTGTCGTAGATGGCGGCCGACATCAACGCCTTCGTGACGGAGGAGCGGATCGAGGGCGACGCGGACGGTCCCCTCGCGGACGCGACCGTGGCGGTGAAGGACAACATCTCCACCGAGGGGGTCCGGACGACCTGCGGCTCGGAGATGCTCGCCGACTACGTCCCGCCCTACTCCGCGACCGTGGTCGACCGGCTGACCGACGCGGGCGCGACGGTCGTCGGGAAGACGAACATGGACGAGTTCGGGATGGGGACGACGACCGAGACCTCCGCGTTCGGCCCCACGCGGAACCCGGTCGACACCGACCGCGTCCCGGGCGGCTCCTCGGGCGGCTCCGCGGCCGCGGTCGCGGCGGGCGAGGCGGACGTCGCGCTCGGCTCCGACACCGGCGGCTCGGTGCGCTGTCCGGCCGCGTTCTGCGGCGTCGTCGGGATCAAGCCGACGTACGGGCTCGTCTCCCGGTACGGGCTCATCGCGTACGCGAACTCGCTCGAACAGATCGGGCCGATCGCGGGCACCGTCGAAGAGGCCGCCGCAGCGCTCGACGTCATCGCCGGCGACGACCCCCACGACGGGACGACCCGCGACCTGCGCGAGGTCGAGGGCGCGGACCCGGACGCGAGCTACGCCGCGGCCGCGGACGGCGACGTGGCGGGGCTGACGATCGGCGTCCCCACGGAGCTGTTCGAGGGCGCCGACGAGCGCGTCGTCGAGACGGTCGAGGCCGCGATCGCGGACCTCGAAGCGCAGGGCGCGGAGACGACTGACACCTCCCTGCCGTCCGTCGAGCACGCGGTCCAGGCGTACTACGTGATCGCGATGGCGGAGGCGTCCTCGAACCTCGCGCGCTTCGACGGGGTCCGGTACGGCCACCGGAGCGGCGCCGACGGCAACTGGAACGAGTCGTTCGCGGAGACGCGCGAGGAGGGGTTCGGGGCGGAGGTCAAGCGCCGGATCCTCCTCGGCACGTACGCGCTCTCGGCCGGGTATCACGACAAGTACTACGAGAAGGCGCAGGACGCCCGCGCGTGGGTCCGGCAGGACTTCGAGGCGGCGTTCGACGAGGTAGATGTCATCGCCTCGCCGACCATGCCGGTCCTCCCCTTCGAACTAGGCGAGAGCCTCGACGACCCGCTGCGGATGTACCTCGCCGACGCGAACACGACGCCGGCCAACCTCGCGAACCTCCCAGCGATCTCGGTCCCCGCCGGCGAGGCCGACGGGCTCCCGGTCGGGCTCCAGCTCGTCGGGCCGAAGTTCGGCGAGGAGACCATCGTCCGCGCCGCGAGCGCGGTCGAAGACAGATGAGCCTCACGGACGAGGAGCGGGACCGACTGGCGGACGTGGTCCGCCTCCAGCCGACGAAGAACGGCGAGCTCCAGGACGCCTGGGAGATGGAGAGCGGCAGCGAGGTCCACGGCTACCTCGAGAACCACCTGAAGGAGTACTACTACCGCGACGACGACAGCCTGATCCGCGCGACGGCGGAGGCGAACGACCTCGTCGACGTCGAGCCCGGGGTCGAGCCCGACGCGGTCGCGCGCGGCGCGGTCCCGGAGACGATCCGCGTCTCCGAGCTGGAGTCGCGGGTCACCGAGGTGCTCGCCGGACCGGACGAGCGCTCGCAGTCCGTCGTGAGCGTGCTCAACGCGCTCCGCGAGGCGTTCGACGCCGATCCCGAGGTGGACGCGGTGCGGCGGGCGCTCCGCAGTCTGGAGCGCAAGAACGTCGTCGAGGTGGTTTACCGCACCGTGCCGACGTTCCGGCTGGCGGTCGCGCGCGACGAGATCACGGTCGAGGTCGAGGAGTAGGCCCCGTCGGCCGACCGAGTGCCGATACGATTTTGTACCGGCACGGAAACCGTCCTCCCAATGAGCGACGCCGCCACTCCCCGCGAGCGGTTTCGCCGCAACGCGAGCAGCATCGCCGCGACGGTGGTCACCGGCACGTGGCTCGGCGCCCTCCTGGCCGGGTTCGACTGGTGGCTCGGGTTCATGCTGTTCGGGTACATCGTGATTATTCCGGTCGTCTCGATGTTGTTCGACGAGGAAGCGGAGGACTCGCTCGCCGTCGAGCCCGAGGCCGAGTCGACCCCCGTCGAACGCGGAGAGACGGCGGAGCGCGGCGAGGCGGCCGGCGACACCACGGACGCTCTCGAACGCCTGCGGACCCGGTACGCGAACGGTGACCTCACCGACGAGCAGTTCGAGCGGAAGCTCGATCGCCTACTGGAGACCGAGACGCCGGAGGACGCCGCCGAGTGGGCGGAGCGGAACCGCGCCGCCGCTCCGGAACGCGAAGCCGAGCGGGAGCGGTGACGCGGGGCGCCGCGCCGCTCCGACGCGACCGGCGCGACCGAACCTCAAGCTTCAATGCGCGCGGCCGACTCGACCGCGTATGAGCGACCACGAACTGCGGAAGGAGGCGCACGACCTCGACGTGACCGTCTGGGTCGGGAAGAGCGGCGTCGACGCGGTCGTCGACGAGCTTGCCGACCAGCTCGACGACCGGAAGCTGGTGAAGGTGAAGTTCCTTCGGGCGGCCCGCGGCGGCACGTCGACCGACGAACTCGCCGACGAACTCGCCGAGGCGGTCGGCGCCGACCTGATCGAGACGCGCGGCAACACGGCGGTGCTCCACTGATGGGCGCCCCCGCGGGCGCGTCCGGAGTCGTCGCGGTCGCGGGGACGCTGGAGCCGTACCTCGGTCCGCTGGCCGACATCGTCGTCGACGCCGCGATCTTCCTCGCCGTCGTCACCGCGACGTACGTCCTGTACAAGGCGGCCGTCAAGCCGCTCGTCCGCCGGGTGTTCGACCGACAGGGGCTCGACGAGCACGCCCGGCGCCCGCTCCAGAAGATCGTGGCGTTCCTCGTCCTGTTCGCCGGCGTCACGGTCGCGTTCGGCGCGGCGGGCTACCAGGGGTTCCTGCGCTCGCTCGCGACGATCGCGGCGGCGGCGACGCTCGCGATCGGCTTCGCGCTCCAGGACGTGATCAAGAACTTCGTCGCGGGCGTGTTCATCTACACGGACAAGCTGTTCCGCATCGGCGACTGGATCGAGTGGAACGGCAACTCGGGGGTCGTCGAGGACATCTCTTTCCGGGTCACCCGCGTGCGCACCTTCGACAACGAACTGCTTACGGTGCCGAACCACGCGCTGACGAGCGACGTGGTGAAGAACCCGGTCGCGAAGAAGACACTGCGGCTGAAGTTCGTCTTCGGGATCGACTACGAGGACGACGTGGAGAAGGCGACGGACATCATCGTCGAGGAGGCCGAGAGGAGCGACGCGATCCTCGAAGACCCCGCGCCGTCGGTCCGGCTGACCGAACTGGCCGACTCGTACGTCGGCCTCCAGTCGCGGATCTGGATCGACGACCCCTCGCGGGCGGACTTCGTGAAGGCGCGCGCCGACTACGTGAAGGCCGTCAAGGCGCGCTTCGACGAGGCGGGCATCTCGATCCCGTTCCCCCAGCGCACCGTCTCGGGACGCAACGAGTGGACGGATCCCTCGTCGTTCGGCGGAGACGATTGAAGCGGCGGCCGCGGCGGAGAACACCCGCTCGGTGGAGCGGCGTCACCCGGCAGGGCGGCGCCTCGAACCGTCTGGCGGTGTCTTCCCCGTCGCTGGCGCGCTGAGTACGCCCGAGCACCGATAGTAACGAACTTCAAGTTCGGGTCTCTGGGTTGGTCCATGTACGTGGTCGTCATCGGGGCCGGCGAGGTCGGGACGAGCATCGCCGCGAGTCTCGCGTCGGACCACGAGGTCGTCGTCGTCGACGTCGATCCGGACCGGGCGGAACAGCTCAAGTACGAGCTCGACGTGCTCACCATCGCCGGGGACGGGACGTCCTCGGAGATCCAGTCGGCCGCCGACGTCGACCGCGCGGACATGGTCATCGCGTGTACCGACGACGACCAGACGAACCTCGTCGCGTGCGGGGCCGCGAAGACGCTCGGCGACGGGTTCACCATCGCCCGCGTGAAAAGCACCGAGTTCCTCCGCACCTGGCAGGGCAGCGAGGGCGCGTTCGGCGTCGACTTCATGGTGTGTACGGACCTGTTGACCGCGGAGAACATCGTCCGCGTCATCGGGCTCCCGGCGGCGATCGACGTCGACCCGTTCGCCGGCGGGCTCGTCCAGATGGCGGAGTTCGAGATCGGCGAGGGAAGCCCCGTCGCTGGACAGACCGTCTCGGAGGCCGACCGGTTCGAGTCGCTCACCTTCGTCGGGCTGTTCCGCGACGGCGAGATGACGATCCCCCGCGGCGACACGGACATCGTCGTCGGCGACCGCGCGGTGGTGGTCGGAAGCCCCGAGAGCGTTCAGTCGTTCGCGACCGACATCGCGCCCGAGGCGACGCCGGACGACGCCGACGAGATCGTCGTCGTCGGCGGCAGCGAGATCGGGTATCAGACCGCCCGGCTGCTGGAGGAGCGGGACTTCACGCCGCGGCTGATCGAGCGCGACGCCGACCGCGCGCGGTGGCTCGCCGAGAACCTCCCGGACACCGTCGTGATGGAACACGACCCCACCGACACCGAGTTCCTCTCCCGCGAACACGTCGACGAGGCCGATATCGTCGTCACGGCGCTCGGCTCCGACGAGAAGAACCTGCTCATCTCCGTGCTCGCCAAGCGCCTCGGCGTCGACCGCGTGATCGCCGTCGTCGACAGCCCCGACTACGTCACCGTCTTCGAGGAGATCGGCATCGACATCGCGATCAATCCCCGGACGGTCACCGCCGAGGAGATCACCCGGTTCACCTACGAGAGCGTCGCGGAGAACATCGCGGTGTTGGAAAACGACCAGGCGGAGGTCCTCGAACTCGAACTCACCGAGGGGTGCGGGCTCACGGGGCGACCGATATCGGACATCGTCGCGGAGAGCGACGCGCGGTTCGTTATCGGCGCGATCACGCGCAACCACCAGCTGGTCACCCCGCGCGGGGACACCGTACTTCAGGCCGGTGACCACGTGATACTCCTCGTGGAATCCGACTCGGTCGGACAGATCGCCTCGATGGCGTGACCGCCTCCACGTGAGTACCACGATCCGCGTCGGCTGGCGGGCGAGCGTGGGACTCACCGGCGACGTCCTCGCCGCCCTCCCGGTTCCGCTCGCGTTTCCGCTGCTGATAGCCCTCTACTACGGCGAGTCGCCCGTGCCGTTCCTCGCGGCGATCGCCGTCTCGCTCGCGATCGGTGCGGCGTTCCGGTCGGTACGGGACCCCGAGGGCGACCTCGGCCCGCGGGAGGCGTTCCTCGCGGTGGCGCTGATCTGGTTCCTCGTCGCCGCCGTCGGCGCGATCCCCTTCGTCGTCGCGGGCGTCGGCACGGTCGCGCACCCGGTGAACGCGCTGTTCGAGTCGATGAGCGGACTCACCACGACGGGCGCGACGGTGCTGCGCGACTTCTCGCTCCACTCGCGGTCCGTCATGATGTGGCGGCAGGTGATCCAATGGCTCGGCGGCCTCGGAATCCTGATCCTGGCGACCGCGGTGCTCTCCGAGATCGGCGTCGGCGGGGCACAGCTGATGGAGTCGGAGTCACAGACGCAAGACGTCAACAAGCTCACGCCGAAGATATCGCGGACCGCACAGCTCATCTGGGGGATCTACTTCGGGCTCACCGGCCTCGCGATCGCGGTGTACTTCCTGCTCGGGCTCGCCGTCGACCCGCGGATGGACCTGTACAACGCGGTCGCGCACGCGTTCACGTCCGTCGCGACCGCCGGCTTCTCGCCGGAGCCGCTCTCGGTCGGCGCGTTCCACCCGCTGATCCAGTGGGCGGTCGTCCCGTTCATGGTGATCGGCTCGACCAGTTTCGTCCTCATCTACTTCGCCATCAACGGCGAGCCGATGCGCCTGCTGCGAAACGAGGAGTTTCACTTCTACCTCGGCGCGATGGCGACGTTCGCGTCGATCGTCGGGGGCGCGCTGTTCCTCGATCCGAGCGTCACCTTCGGCGCCGAGGCGACGATCCGCCACGCCGTGTTCAACGTCGCGTCCATCGTGACGACGACCGGGTACGCCAGCACCGACTACGTGCTGTGGGCGCCCGCTGCGAAGCACATGCTGTTCATGGGGATGTTCGTCGGCGGGATGGTCGGGTCGACCACCTGCTCGATCAAGTCGCTGCGGTGGCTGGTCGCGCTGAAGTCGTTCCGCCGGGACCTCTTCACCGCGATCCACCCGGAGTCCGTTCGCCCGGTCCGGATATCGGGGGAGCCGGTCGACGAGGGCGCGATCCGCGACATCTACGCGTACCTCCTCTTGAGCATCGTGATCTTCTTCCTGCTCGCCGTGGTCATCGTCGTCGACGCCGAGCGGGCGAACCTGCGCGTGACCGAGTTTGAGGCGCTCGGGGCCGCGGCGACCACGTTCCTCAATATCGGCCCGGCGTTCGGCGACGCGGGCCCGTACGGGACGTTCGCGACGTTCCCGCTGAGTACGCGGGCCGTGATGATCGTCCTGATGTGGATCGGCCGGATCGAGATCATCCCGGTCCTCGTGTTGTTCACGAAGGAGTTCTGGACCTCCTGAGTCAAGGCGGCTCTCCCGCCGTCCCCCCTTCGACAGTTTAATACAGCGAACGGGCGACCGCCATACCGTTCGAGTATCATGTCTTGGGGCGTCAACTGGAAGGCGAGTGTCGGGCTTCTCGGCGTCGGCATCAAGTACCTCGCCGTCACGCTGCTTGTTCCTCTGGTGGTGGCGCTCGCGTACGGCGAAGACATCTGGGTATTTCTGGTCTCCATGGCGCTCGTCGCGGGCGTCGGGTTCGCGGTCGAGCGGGTCGACCCCGACCCGGACCTCGGCCCTCGCGAGGCGCTGCTTTTCGTCTCGCTCGCGTGGCTCGCGGCGGCAGTTATCGGTACGGTTCCGTACCTCCTCGCCGGCTACGGCACCGCGTCGACCGTCGGGCTCCAGACCGGCTCGGTCGGCGCGCTAACGGGGTCGGTCGTCAACGCCCTGTTCGAATCGATGAGCGGGTTCACCACCACGGGCGCGACCGTCCTCGGCGAGATCAGTACCGACCAGCACTCCCACGCGCTCCTCATGTGGCGGCAGCTCACGCAGTGGCTGGGCGGGATGGGGATCATCGTCCTGATGATCGCCATCCTCCCGGAGGTCGCGGTCAACGGCGCACAGCTGATGGACTCGGAGGCGCCCGGCCCTGAACTCCAGAAGCTCACCCCGAAGATCGCGGAGACGGCGCGCGCGCTCTGGCTGATCTACTTCGGCTTCACGGTGTTGCTCGCGGCCCTCCTGTACGTGCTCCATCTCGTCGGGATGGCGCCGAACATGAACCTCTACAACGCCGTCGCGCACGGGTTCTCCACCCTCCCGACCGGGGGGTTCTCGCCGCAGGCCGAGAGCATCGGCTACTTCTCGGCGGCCGTCCAGTGGGTCGTGATCCCGTTCATGGTCGTCGCCGGGGTCAATTTCGCGCTGTTCTGGCATGTGCTTCGCGGCGAGGTCGACACGCTGCTGGAGAACGCGGAGTTCCGGACGTACGCCGGTGCGCTCGCCGTTGTCACCGCCCTGCTCGCCGTCCTCCTGTTCCGCGGTGCCGCGCCGGTCTTGGAAATCGGGGGCGCCACGGAGAGCGTCACGGAGAACGCCCTCCGGCAGGCGGCGTTCCAGATCGGCTCGCTGCTGAACTCCACCGGGTTCGCCACCTCGGACTTCGCGCAGTGGGACACGCACGCGCAGGTGTTGCTGCTGTTCACGATGTTCATCGGCGGCTCTGCCGGCTCGACGGGCGGCGGGATCAAGATCGTCCGGTGGCTGATCGTCGCGAAGGCGATCCGCCGCGAGCTGTTCACGTCGGCACACCCAGACGTCGTCCAGCCCGTCCGGCTCAGCGGGAGCGTCGTCGACGAGGACGCGATCCGTGGCATCATGGCGTTCACGCTCCTTTATTTGGTGTTGCTCGCCGTCTCGGCGGTGTTTATCGCGCTGGACGCCGCGCGAGTCGGCACGCAGCTCACCGCGCTGGAGTCGTTCAGCGCCTCGCTCGCCACGATCGGGAACATCGGCCCGGGGTTCGGCCGGCTCGGGCCGTTCGGGAGCTACCTCTTTTTCCCGGACACGTCGAAGCTGCTGATGGTGTTCCTGATGTGGATCGGCCGGCTGGAGATCGTCCCGGTGCTCGCGGTGTTCATCTCCGGGGTCGACGGACGGTAGGGCGCCCTCTCGACCCGGTGGCGAGAGCGTATCTTCATAACCGACGGGGAGAGTGGTGTTCGTATGACGAGTCCCGACGACGCCGGTGGCCAAGACCTGCTCGCTCACGTGCTCCTCCCCGTCGCGAACGAGGACGACGCGCTGGCGACGGCGCGGGCGCTCGAACCGTACGAGACCGGGCGCGTGACCGCGCTCCACGTCGTCGAAAAAGGGGGAGGAGTCCCGGACAAGACGCCCGTCGAGCAGTCGGAGGCGCTCGCGGCCGAGTCGTACGCCGCGGTCCGAACGGTGTTCCCCGACGCCGACGAACACACCGCGTACGCTCGGGACGTGGCCGAAGCGATCTTCGACGCCGCCGTCGAGACGGACCCGAGCGCGATCGCCTACCGGTCGCGCGGCGGGAACCGGCTCGTACAGCTCCTCTCGGGCGACATATCGACCGAACTCGTGACCGACGCACCGGTCCCGGTGGTCGCGCTCCCCCGCGCCGAGGCGGACGAATGAGTCGTCGTCGCCCGCGTGCTCTCGGGCGGCCCGAGCGGTGAGAGGGATCCGATCGATGACGCCGAGCGACGACGGCCCGGCGGTCGTGGTCGCGCTCTCGAACCCGCGGACGGAGGGCGCGCTCGTCGCGCTCGCCGGCGCCCTGGCCGAGCATGGGGGCGGCCGCCTGCTCGCGGTCCACGTCGTCACCGTCCCGGACCAGACGTCGCTGGAGACGGCCGCCGTGAACCGGGAGCGGCTCGACCGGTCCTCCGCGGACCTGCTCGCCGCGGCCGTCGACGACGCCGCGGCGTTCGACGCGCCGGTCGAGACGAAGACGGTCCTCTCGCACCGCGGGATAGAGGAGGTGTTCGACGCCGCGCGGACGAACGACGCGGACGCCGTCGTGATGGGCTACGGCGGGGCGCGGTTCGCCGGCGGGCGCGCCGAGGGGTCCCTGGACGAGCTTGCCCGCGACCTCCCCTGTGACTTCCTCGTCTTGGACGGGCAGCGGCTCGACGCCGGGGAGGTCCTCGTGTCGACCGCGGGGGGTCCGTCCTCGGACCTCTCCGCCGAGGTCGCGCTGGCGCTCCGGGACGTCAGCGGCGCGGAGGTGTCGCTGCTCCACGTCGTCGACGAGGGCGAGGCGGCGTCGGGCCGCGAGTTCCTCACCGACTGGGCTGACGGCCACGGACTCGGGGACGTCGACCTGCGGGTCGAGACGGTCGACGTCGGGGCGACGATCGAGCGGATCGGCGAGGGGTACGACCTCGTGGTCGTCGGCGCCACGGAGCGTGGGCTCCTCTCGCGCGTCGTCCGCGGGTCGCTCGCGTCCGCGGCGATTCAGCGGCTCGACACGTCGGTGCTGCTCGCCGAACGCCCCTCCTCGCGCTCGCTTCGGGAGCGGCTGATCGGCGGGCGCTGAGGCGCCCCGCTTCGGACCGCCGCCGCTTTCCAAAATATAATGAATATTTATACGCGACCGGCGGGTAACGGGCGGTATGTACGACGACGAGGAGCTCTCCCAGATCCGCGAGGCGAAGGCGTCGTGGGAGGCGGAAACGCTCGACCCGACGCTCGACCGTCACGGGGAGCGGAGCGAGCGGTTCGCGACCGTGTCGAACCGCGAGGTCGACCGCCTCTACACGCCCGACGACGTCGCCGACCTCGACTACGAGGAGGACCTCGGCTTCCCGGGCGAGCCGCCGTACACCCGCGGGGTCTACCCGACGATGTACCGCGGGCGCACGTGGACGATGCGGCAGTTCGCGGGGTTCGGCACCGCGGAGGAGACGAACGAGCGGTTCCACTACCTGATAGACGAGGGGCAGACCGGGCTCTCGACCGCGTTCGACATGCCCTCGCTGATGGGGATCGACTCCGACGACAAGATGTCGCTCGGCGAGGTGGGCAAGGAGGGCGTCGCGGTCGACACGCTCCGCGACATGGAGGTGCTGTTCGACGGCATCGACCTCGCGGAGGTGTCCACCTCGTTTACTATCAACCCGAGCGCACCGGTGATCTACGCGATGTACGTCGCGCTCGCCGACCAGCGCGGAGTCCCGCGCGAGAAGCTCCGGGGGACCCTCCAGAACGACATGCTCAAAGAGTTCATCGCGCAGAAGGAGTGGGTGGTCCCGCCGGCGCCGTCGCTCGAGCTGGTGACGGACACGATCGAGTTCGCCGTCGCGGAGACGCCGAAGTTCAAACCCATCTCGGTGTCGGGGTACCACATCCGCGAGGCGGGCTCGACCGCGGTTCAGGAGCTCGCCTTCACCCTCGCCGACGGCTTCGCCTACGTCGAGGCGTGCCTCGACCGCGGGCTCGACGTCGACGAGTTCGCCCCTCAGCTCTCCTTCTTCTTCAACTCGCACAACTCCCTCTTCGAGGAGGTCGCGAAGTTCCGCGCGGCGCGCCGGATCTACGCGACGGTGATGGATGAGTGGTACGGCGCCGAGGCCGAGGCGTCGAAACAGCTGAAGTTCCACACCCAGACCGCCGGGCAGTCGCTGACGGCCCAACAGCCGCTCAACAACGTCGCGCGCGTCACGATCCAGGCGCTCGCGGGCGTGCTGGGCGGCACGCAGAGCCTCCACACCAACTCCTTCGACGAGGCGCTCGCGCTCCCCTCCGAGCAGGCGGTCCGCGTCGCGCTCCGGACCCAGCAGATCATCGCCGAGGAGTCCGGCGCGGCCGACATCGTCGACCCGCTTGGGGGCTCGTTCGCGGTCGAGTCGCTCACCGACGAGACGGAGGCGGCAGCGATGGAGTACATCGAGGAGATCAAAGAGATGGGCGACGGCTCCGTACGCGACGGCGTCCTCCGGGGGATCGAGCAGGGGTACTTCCACCGCGAGATCCAGGAGTCGGCCTACGAGTACCAGGAGCGCGTCGACGAGGGTGACGAGACGGTCGTCGGCGTCAACGCCTACGAGATCGACGAGGACACGCGGCCGGACCTGCTGAAGGTCGACGAGACCACCCGCGAGCGACAGCTCGATCGGCTCGAATCGGTGAAGGCCGAACGCGACGACGACGCGGTCGAGAGCGCGCTCGACGACCTCCGCGACGCCGTCGAGGCCGGGGAGAACGCCATGCCCGAGATCGTCGCGGCGGTGAAGGCGTACGCGACGATGGGCGAGATCATGGCGGTGTTCGAGGAGGAACACGGCACGTACCGCGAGCGGATCGGCGTCGCCTGACGCCAAAAACCGAGGGCGCTCTTCGGTAGACTGGCGGAACTAGCGGAATACATTGACAGCGATACAGTCCACGAGACTGTGGATCGGTGCCCCAGTAAGGTTCAGTGACCGGAGGAAGCCGTAGGTCCGAGCGGCCTGCTCCA